>CAZTWM010000018.1:0-12915 GCA_964617935.1 uncultured Thermoplasmatales archaeon
CCCTTTCTTTTTCAACTGCTAATGAAATATACTCTTCCGCTTTTTTAAGAAAGATTGCCGTTTCCTCATTCATTTTGCCCTCTTATAAACAGTAAAAATAGATTCTATATTGTTTTTTCGCTTTTTCATTTATTCTTTCCTTATTATTCTGGTTATCAAATCTATAATCTCTTCCTTTTCCTTCTCCATCATCTTTCTTCTCTCACATCTTTTAATTAAAAAATTATACTTCCTGCTGCTGTAAAAGCAACAATTAACGTTAAAAAAAGAAATCACCAAAAACAAATTAATATGATGATGAGGAGGAAAAACAATGGAAATTTTCATTGAAAACACATCTTCATATCCATCATCATCTATTACTTTCAGAATCACCGTATAATTCCCATTTTCCTTGTAAGAATGGATTGGATTTATTTCATAACTTTTTCCACCATCTCCAAAATCCCAGAGTCATGAAACAATATAACCATCAGGGCCATATGATTTATCAAAGAAATGTACAGTTAGAGAAAAATTGTCTACAATATAACCAAAATCTGCAACAGGAGGATCATTTAAAAGGCTATTACCAAGATTATCAAAGACTTTTTTTATTTTCTATTATTCCATGCGTTGGAGGCAATACCAAAATAGCCATTATCAAACCAACCAGTATATTTCTCTTGAAATTTATCATTTATGTCCCCTAAAATACTCATTAATTTCCATTTTGGAGAAAAATTTATATAGTCGGATTGTATTATATTTTTGTGATAATATGAATGTATTTGATAAGTTGAGGGGGAATCCCATAGAAAAAATGAGAATTGATGATTTGAGAGAGGAGGAAATAAGATTAAAAAATCAGATAGAAAGAATAAGAAAGGATATTCAACATCTCGAGAAGGAAAAGAAAAAGAAATTTCAGGAAGGAATAGGAGGAGACTTGATAAAGAAGAAGATGCTTGCACAGGAAATAAAGCAGATAGATATGGAGGGAAAACTAAAAATGAGGACATTCACCATACTCCACAAACAATATACCCTCCTTTCAAACCTACTGGTTATAAAAAAATATGAAAAGCAATTGAAAAGCACTCCACTATGGGAAAAATTGATGAAGGTTAAGCCAGAACAACTTGAATCAACTCTCATTAAAGTAAATCTCCATGGTAAAACTTTTGATGAATTGCTGGATGATTTAAACAGAGTTTTTGAAATGGAAGTGGCTGAATATGAGGAAAAGGAAGATGAGGCAGAAAAGAAAATAATGGATTTGTGGAATCAGGTTGAGTCAGGAACCAAAACAATGGAGGAGATAGAAAAAGAATTGAAAACTGAGGAGGAAATGGAATGATGGCTGGTGCGATGGTGGGAATATATAAGTTATTGAAATCAAAATCTATGGATGGAATCAAAATAGAAGAACTCCAAACTATGGAGATAAAATTAAACAGGAAGATAGAAGATTTGAACGAGGAAATAAAAGAAATAGAAAGAGTGATGCAAAACCTTTTCGAAAAAGCAAAACTGACAAAAACAAAAATTGAAGAGATAAGTATAGCAAATAGAATAAAAACATTGGGTCAGAAGAAGGAGATGAAATTATCTGCCATAATCCAACTTGAAAAAGAACTGAGGGCTGTGGATAATCTGCTGATTCTCAAGGAAAATGAAAGGGATTTAAAAGAAGCAGGTGTGTGGGATAAATTAAAGAAATTAAAGCCAGAAAAGGTGGAAGAGTGGCTGACTTCCAAAACATTGGAAAAAAGAAATAGGGAAGAGTTGATTGGTGATATAATTACATTAACCCATGAGGCAATGGAGAGCGTAGAATATGATGAAGATTTGGAAGAAATTCTTGATATAATAAAGGAAGTTAAGGAAGGAAGTCTTGAAGTAAAAGATGCAAGTAAAAAAGTCATGAAAAACAGGGAAAGCGAAAAAAGTATGAATTGATTTTGGATATAGTCTGGAGATATGAAGCAAAAGTGGTCTTGGGAGATATTTAATTACATAAAAAAAACCATTGTGGAGATAGAGAATCTTATGGAAGATAGCGAACTTTTCCAAGCCACGAAAAATTTTTTAGAAAAAACTGCAAGGGAACTAAATAAAGGGAATATAAAATTGGCTTTAGATAATGTTAACAAAGCAAAGGAATGTGCAATAAGAGAAAAAGTGCTGATAGAAAAAATAAAGGGGTTACATGGTTTAATGTGGAAGGATGGATATTCAGGGAGGATATATAATGCACTAATGAAAAAAATGAAGGAGGGAAAAATCGACGAAGCAGAAAAATCCTTACAGGAATTGGAAAAATCAATAAAAATGGAGAAGGAAATTTTATCAAAAATTGGGGAAGTAAAAACTTTAATTAAAAAAAATATGGTGGGATCCAATCCTCAAGAAGCGGAAAAATATTGTGGGGAATGTATTAAATTTTTGAAAAAAGGCGATTTTAAAAAAGCAGAAGAATGTGTTTCAAAGGCAAGAATAGTTGCTGGACCTTCATTGAAGTATTTAATTGAAGCAGCAAGGAGATACTATGAGGATGGATTGAAAAAATTTGAGGAGGAAAAATTTGAGGAAAGCATAAATTTATGGAAAAACAGTATAAAAAATTATGAGAAAGTAAAGGAAATGGCTGCTGAAATGAAGGATGAAGCCATTATAAAAAATGCAGATGAGGTTTTATTGAAAATAAAAAAATACATTTCAGAAAGTGAAATATCCATAGATAATAGAACAATGGTTAAGATTGTGGATGGTGTGGATAAAAAAATAGAGACTGCAAATGAATTGATGGAGAAGCATAAATATGATGATGCAGTCTCCATTCTTTTGCAATCTCTCAAAGAAATAAAAAAGGCTTTAAATATTGCCAAAAAAAGAAACTTTGAAGAGGATAGAAGAAGGATAATGAAGAGAATAGAAAACATAAAAATGAGCATAGATTTTGTGAGGCTGGAGAAAGGCAGGTATCTCTTAGAAAATGCGGTTAAAAATGTGAAAACAGACGGAAAGAAAGCCGAGAAGGAATTATATGACATCTTGGACTATTTGAATTCCTTGGATATAGACTCTGATGACTTAGAATATTTAAAAGAAAACTGTAAAAAAGCCATTATTGAGGGGAGGATAAGAATTGCTGAAAGAAATATGAAAAAGGCTGAGGAACTTTATAAAGAGGGGAAATACTATGATGCAAGGGAGATGTATCAGAAAGTTCACGATTATCTCATCGATGTGGAAGACAAAGCAGGAGAGTTGAGGGTAAAAAATGCTATAGAGGATATAAGGAAAATCAGGTCGGCATGTATTGAAAATATAGACAGCTGCAATAGTCAACTTTTCAACTTGCCGGATGCTCCTGAGAGGAAATTAATTGTGGTAAAAGAAACGAGAGAATTTTTTATCCCTGTCAGAAATAAAATATCCCTTTTTCCAGGGGATAAAGAAAAACTCACAAAACTCCGTCGAGATTATGAAATCATAGACTATCTGGGCGGAGGGGGATTCGCCGATGTATATAAAGCAAGATGGAAGGCAAAAAAGATGATTGTGGCGCTTAAGATACCGCGAGAGCTTACGCCTTCAGCGGAAGAAATATTTTTTAATGAAATAAGAAAATGGGAGGAACTTGATCACAGGAATATTGTGAAATTAATAAAACCCCGTGTTTCTCCTGTCCCTCATTTGATTGTGGAATATATAGATGGAAAAACCCTTTTCCAGGTAATGGAGAAGGGATGCATACCCATTGATAAAGCTTGCAGGATAGCCTTTGATGTGGCGAGAGGGCTGGAATATGCACACAAAAAGTTCATCATTCATTGTGATTTGAAACCAAAAAATATATTGATTAGCAAAATAGGCGAAGGAAAAATAACCGATTTCGGGATAGCCAAAACAGTTGCCACATCAAGTAAAGAAGGAGTGAAAGGACTCACCCTGATTTATGCAGCCCCTGAACAACTTGATATGAAAGCAGATGAAAGAACCGACATATATCAACTTGGTTTGATTTTTTACCAGATGATCACAGGCATTAATCCTTTTGATGTGGGAAGTAGGGAGGATATAGAAAGAAAAATAAGAGAGGAATTACCAGAACCCCCTTCCACCTACAACAGCGATGCCAAACCTTTGGATGATATAATAATTAGATGTTTATCCAAAAATCCCGATGAAAGACCCAAGATGAGAGAAATAAAGGAAACAATATATGCATATATGAAAAAATACCATGGAAAAAGTTTGCATTTAACAGAGGATAGAAAAGATTACATAAAACTGGCAATAACACATGCATTTTATGCAGCAAAACACAATGATTTATCAGAGTGCATTTACTACCTTAAACTGGCGGAAGAAAGAATTATGGATTCTGGACTTAGAAATAGATTGGGAAATCTTATAAAGCAACTTGAAATAATGGAATCAGAAAAAATAGAGATAGGAGATGGAACATTAAATGATTTGGGGATGATACTGAAGGATTTTGCTTAATTATATCCATTTTGGAGAAAAATTTATATAGTCGAATTGTATTATATTTTGTGATAATATGAATGTATTTGATAAGTTGAGGGGGAATCCCATAGAAAAAATGAGAATTGATGATTTGAGAGAGGAGGAAATAAGATTAAAAAATCAGATAGAAAGAATAAGAAAGGATATTCAACATCTCGAGAAGGAAAAGAAAAAGAAATTTCAGGAAGGAATAGGAGGAGACTTGATAAAGAAGAAGATGCTTGCACAGGAAATAAAGCAGATAGATATGGAGGGAAAACTAAAAATGAGGACATTCACCATACTCCACAAACAATATACCCTCCTTTCAAACCTACTGGTTATAAAAAAATATGAAAAGCAATTGAAAAGCACTCCACTATGGGAAAAATTGATGAAGGTTAAGCCAGAACAACTTGAATCAACTCTCATTAAAGTAAATCTCCATGGTAAAACTTTTGATGAATTGCTGGATGATTTAAACAGAGTTTTTGAAATGGAAGTGGCTGAATATGAGGAAAAGGAAGATGAGGCAGAAAAGAAAATAATGGATTTGTGGAATCAGGTTGAGTCAGGAACCAAAACAATGGAGGAGATAGAAAAAGAATTGAAAACTGAGGAGGAAATGGAATGATGGCTGGTGCGATGGTGGGAATAAAATAGAAAAGATAAAATGACGGTGGATTTATCAGGACCCTTGCTAAATTCTCTTGAAAAATCCAAGGAAGCGTATAAGAAAGCAATGGCAGAGGGAAATTTTGAGCTGGCAAAAGAGAAGGCACTGGAATGTTATAGGATATTGAAAGCTCTTGCGAAAAATGTACCTGACTATACAAACGTTTATCTAAAAAGAGCAAAGGAATGGAAGAAAATTGCAGAGAATGTTGAAAGAAAGAGGGTAATGGAAAGACCAGAAATAGAAACATCCAATAATTTCAGAGAGTATATAGAAACGCTGATATCAGAATCCCATATTACATGGGATAGTATAGGTGGCTTATACGAAGTAAAAAAATTAATGAAAGAAACCATAGTCCTTTCAGGATTAAGAAAACCAGAGGCAATAAAGCCATGGAAGGGCATCCTGCTCTTCGGTCCTCCTGGAACTGGAAAAACTTTGCTTGCCTCCGCCTCTGCAAATGGGCTTCATGCCACATTTTTTAATATCGAAGTGGGGAAAGTTATATCAAAATATTTTGGTGAATCATCCAAAATCATAAGTGCATTATATGATGTGGCAAGGGAGAGGTCGCCTTCTGTTATATTTATGGATGAGTTCGATGCATTGAGCATTGCTAGAAATGGAGATGCAAGCGATGCCTCCAAAAGAATGCTTTCCACCCTTCTTACTGAACTGGATGGATTCAAAAATGAAAAGGATGATAATTTTGTTCTTACTCTTGCTGCAACCAATGTCCCATGGGAAATAGATCAGGCGATTCTTTCCAGATTCCCCCGCCGCATATATGTTCCGCTGCCGGATAAAAAAGCATGTATGGAGATATTAAAAATTCATATGAAAGATTTGGATATAGCCAATCTTTCTCTTTCAGAAATTGCGGAGGAATGTGTAAAAAGATTTTATTCGGGAAGGGATATAGCCAATCTGTGTCAGTTGGCAATATGGAATATGATAAGAGATGAAAATAAGGGACTGGAAAAATTGATAAATCTGCCCTATGAAAAACTTAAGGAAAGAAGTTTGAATATCAGGGCAATGGAGATGGAAGATTTTTATAATGCTTTTGGAAAAGTAAAAAGTCCATTAACAGAAAAAGATATCGAAAAATATGAAAAATGGAATTCTGAATATGGAGAATAGTTTTTATTTCATTGATATCATATCACCAGTTTGAATATTATATAGGTTATCAAAATCATTATTGTTCCATGTCTCAACCCTGCTATGGCTTTTCCCTCCGCTAAGGCGCCTGCCACTATTCCGCTTCCTATTGCCTGGGATAACGCTGTGGCAATGTAGATGAATCTGTATTCCGAAAGAGATAAACCGGCACTTCCTCCAAATGCTCCTCCCGCTCCTCCCGCGCTTGTAGCCGCCTCATATAACTCGGGCAGGAACATGGCGGAGAGAGCCACTATCACAAAGAGAAAGACAAAGAAGGAGATGTATATTATCATGAGATACATTTTCATTTCAGTCCTCCTTTCAGCCTGCAGAATTTTTATCTCCCTCACATTTTTTGCTGCTGCTTCTATCACATCAGCAATTTTACCTCCTGCCTCCGATGCCTTCACCACCATGGTTGTGGTCCTTTCAACAAGAGGAGTTTTTATTGCATCTCCGAATCTTTTAAGGGCTTCGCTGAAAGGCAAACCCCATGAAATCTGAACCGCCATTTTTTTTATATAGGGTGTTAGATAACCATAATCGCCTCTGGCTGCCATCTCCACCGCCCTCGCCATGGTCATACCTGCCTTTCTTGACTCCGCCAGATCCCTCAGAAATTCAGGGAATCTTTCCTCAATGAGATTTATTTTTCTGTATCTCGAATATTCATAGAACCCAAAGGGGCCTATGGAAGAAAGTATGGCAAATATGGCAAAATCTATGGAATTTTCCTTGGAGAGATGTAAAGAACCGATGGCACTTAATTTTCCCAGCTGTATCATTAAGGCGATTATAACAAAAACCACAGCAAAAATGGCTGAGGATGCAAGAACAAGAATTCGGTATAGGGTTTCAATGTCATATTTTTCCTTTATCGCCCCTGTTTTTTCTGGAAGGACAAAAATTATATAGAAGATGAGGGCAAAAAGAATGGCTATACTTATGAATATTAAAGCATATCCCCATTGAACACTGGATAGTTTTATTCCTCCAGGGAGTTTTACCACCGTAAATATGTTTATGAGGATGAAAACTATTATGAGGGAGACTATAGAGAGATACAACCAGTTCCTTCTCACCATAACTTCTTCCCTTACTTCCTTCCCTCTTTCATATAAGCCCGTAATGGATTCGAGAGGAGAGGGCATTTCCCCGCCCACCATCAAAGAAACCATCCAGGAAATGAGGGCTATGTTGAGTAAAAATAAGGGCTCTGCCATTTTGATAAGGAGGGGGGATGCACTCTTTGGAAGATGATAACCTATATCCATCTGTGAGCCTATCACTATTATGGAAAATACAAGAGCAAGGAGGAGGAAGATGGGATAGGCTGCTGTTTTTTCTACTAAAGGAATGGAGAAAACAGTGTATAGCATGAGTAGGAGAACTCCTCCAAGCAGGAGATCTATAAGAACTTTCGATATATTCATCCCAAGGAATACTATGAACACATTCAGCATTGTGGTGAAAATTATAAGTATGAAGGAAAAAAGAGAGGACATATAATATCTCCATTCCCTCTCCTTATATTCATCAGGTAAAAAGGGAAGCATATCCTCCTTTATCCTCCTCTGAATCCATGAAAAAATGAGAAATATTAAAATGGCGGCGGCAAGCAAAATATTTGATAGGGTATATGATTCCCTTATACGGAAAAATACCGAGAGTAATATGACGGCAAGGGTGAATATGAAAGCAGGCAGCGTTATTCTTCTTCCTATCATTTTACACCTCTGGAGACATGGATTGTATCACCAAGGCAAAGCCCAGATTGGCAATTGGGAGCATAACAAATGCAAGAAGATACATTATCAATCCCGTGCTGGAGGAGCCGCCTACCAGAGCCATCACTGAAAACATGATTATGAGAAATAGGGGAGCAGCAACCACAACAGTAACATAGCTCTCAGCCAGCACACCCAATGTTTCCAGAAACTCCTTCTGCAATCTCCTATTTTCTCTCATATACTCTTCCGCCTTAGCCAGATAATATCTTTTTAAGTCCCCTCCCGATGTTATGGTTGTTATAGCCCCCTGAATAAATTCCTGAAATCTTATGGAAGGTGTTCTGTTGGCGGCATTTCTGAGGGCTGTGATTATGTCTATATTAAATATGGCTATATCCCTGTAAATCCACGCAGCCTCCTTATGCACTTCTCCATAAACAGGTTGCTCAGCCAGACTTTTAAAAATTTCTACAGGTGTTATACCTGCTGTGGCCATTGCGGCAATAAAATTAAGGGCATAAGGAAGTTTTGCCTCGATATCTTTCTTTCGGGAACTTGCCTTGCTTTCAGGGATCATCATGGTAATGAAGTAGGCAAGGGCGGCAAAAAGGAGGGGGGAAGGGATTATTATGGCAAGGAGTTTCAGGGGAAGGGTAACAAACGTGGGAAATACGAACAGATATAATATTATCAACACAACTCCTCCTATTGCTCCCATGATTCCATTCATCCATGCGAATGAAATGTATGCCTCGGGTCTCACCTCCATAAAAGAGCGTTCTAAGGCTCTCTTTATGTATTCTATCTGTGTCGATTTCGCTGCTTTATTGCCGAATATTCTATAACACAGTGCTTGATATTTTGTCAGCATTTTCTCTCCTATCCTTCTCCACCCTTTCCAGAATTTTATCAGGATTCTTATAATACCCAGCGATTACGTTCCCCACATCCACATAATGCTTTATCCCCTTTTCCATCAACCATTTTATTACCTTTACTCTCTTCTCAAATTCCTCATTTAACTCTCTATCACTCCAGTTTCTGTATTCTGCTATTCTGTCCATCACCTGCCCCTTGCCATAATAGTCGAAGGTATCTTTCCTGGGATTCCATTTGAAAACCTCATTGGTCAGAATGTCTTCAGTGGCAGGGTCTATTCCAACCACCTCAACCACTTCCTTTATTCTTCTCACTCTCTTCCTTCCTATCCTTATTAAAGCCTGTATGGCAACTATATCCAGGGCTTGCAGTTGGATACGAGGTATATTGATGGGCTCTCCCTCCAGGCGGTGGATGACAGAGAATATGGAGTCAGCATGCATGGTAGAATATACTGTATGTCCTGTCGCCATCGCCTGAAATAAGACAACGGCTTCTTCACCTCTTATTTCTCCCACAATTATGTATTCCGGTCTCTGCCTCAAAGCTGCTTTCAACAAATCAAACATTCCTATTCTTGTTTCCTCACTCTCTCCCGATGTTTCTCGGGTTACAGAAGCAATCCAGTTGGGATGGGGCAAATTGATTTCTCTCGTATCCTCTATGGACACAATTTTTGATTGAGGAGGTATGAAAAGGCTGAGGGCATTGAGGGTGGTGGTTTTACCTGATGCAGTTCCTCCAGAAACTATGGCTGAAGCACCATGCTCTATTGCCATCCAGAAATATGCAGCCATTTCTGGAGAGAGAGTATTGAATTCCACCAGATGGACGGGAGTGAAAGGTTCCTCCCTGAATCTTCTTATGGTGAAATTGGAACCCATGGATGAAACTTCTCTGGCAAGGCATGCCTGCAGTCTGGAGCCGTCGGGCATTGTTGCATCCAGAAGGGGATGGGCTATGGATATGTGTCTCCCGCACTTCTGGGCAAGTTGAATGACAAAGGAATCCAATTCATTGTCATCCTGGAAAATAATGTTGGTTTTCATGGATTCATAATTTCTGTGATATATGAAGAGAGGGGTGGCGGCGGAATCACATGAAATATCTTCAATCATTATATCTCTCATCAAAACATCTATCTTTCCGTATCCAAGAAAATCTCTTATGATATAATACATTATCTTCTCCCTGGTTGTATCATCCATGCTTATGGAATAGTCCTTTATCACCCTGTCAACATTTCTCCTGAGATATTCCTTAGCCTCATCCTCGCTGAATTCCGTTAATTCCACATCCATGGTTTTTATGAGGGTTTCCTTTATGAAATCCAGCAACTTTCTTTCCTCCACATTCAATTTTGGCTCAAGAACCTCATATATATACTCATGGTTCTTGTTATCATACAGAATTCTCACATATGAATAGGGCTTAACTATGGGATGAACTTCAACAATTTCAATATAATCCTCTCTGGGAGGGGATAAATCAACCATCTCCTTGAACTCTCCAAAAAGTTTATTGACATCTTCTCCTCTCTTTATTCTTGCAATGCTTTCCCTTGCTCTCATCCTCTCTTCCATCTGCTGGATATTCTGGAGTTCCTCCATCAGTTTTTTTCTGTTAACCAGAATTTCATTTAATTTGGATTTTCCCAGCAACAATGCAGCCTGCTTTTTTTCTTCTTTTTCCTCCTCCCTTCCAATCTTCTTCATCTAAACATATTAAATTTTCACCCTATATATAGATTTATACTTTTTATGCTGCTTACAAACAACATCGCAAAAACTTAAAAGTTAAAATGCATTAGGGTGTCGATGGAAGGGGTTAAATATTTCACAGTTGCAGAGATCTCTGGTCCCCTCATAATAGTGGAGAATGTGGGAGAAGTGGGGTATGGAGAGATAGTGAAAATAGAGACAAAAACCGAGGAGCGAATGGGGCAGGTGCTGGAGGCGGCGGAGGGAAAGGCAGTGATACAGGTATTTGAAGGAACAAGAGGACTTGATACACAGAATACGAGCGTTGTCTTCACTGGCAAACCAATGGAAATAGGAGTATCTGTAGAAATGCTTGGAAGAACCTTTGATGGCAAAGGAATGCCCATAGATGGTGCCCCTTCACCAATTCCTGAGGACATAAGAAATGTTAATGGATTTCCCATGAACCCATCTGCCAGAGAATATCCTCGCGACCCCATCCAGACAGGCATATCCACCATCGATGGCATGAACACTCTGGTGAGAGGGCAGAAGTTGCCCATATTCAGTGGTGCGGGCTTGCCCCATAACCAACTCGCTGCTCAGATAGCCAGGCAGGCAAAAGTGAGGGGGCAGGGGGAGGAGTTTGCCGTCATATTCTGTGCCATGGGGATAACTGCTGAGGAAGCAGATTTCTTCGTTCAGGACTTCGAGGAGACGGGGGCTATAGAAAGGAGTGTACTTTTCCTAAACCTTGCCAACAGCCCTGTTATTGAGCGTCTTATTGCTCCCAAGGTAGCCCTTACAACAGCAGAATATCTCGCCTTTGATAAGGGAATGCATGTCCTTGTCATCCTCACCGACATGACCAATTATGCAGAAGCATTGAGAGAGATATCTGCTGCAAGGGAGGAGGTGCCGGGAAGGCGTGGCTATCCTGGTTATATGTATACAGATTTGGCTCAAATTTATGAAAGAGCGGGAAGGATACAGGAAAAGAAGGGAACCATAACACAAATTCCCATACTCACCATGCCCGATGATGATATAACACATCCCATTCCAGATTTGACAGGTTATATTACAGAAGGACAGATTGTTTTGTCGAGAGAATTACACAATAAAGGCATATATCCACCTGTTGCGGTTCTACCTTCCTTATCGCGATTGATGGCGGAGGGAATAGGGAAGGGAAGGACAAGAGAAGACCATCACCAACTTTCCAATCAACTCTATGCTGCCTATGCTGAAGGTTGCGATTTGCGCGACCTTGTGGCTGTTGTGGGGGAGGAGGCATTGACGGAAAGGGATAAAAAATATCTTGATTTTGCTGACGAATTTGAACAGAGATTTGTGAAGCAGGGGAGGGAGGAGGACAGGACATTTGAAGAAACCCTCTCCCTGGGATGGGAACTTCTTTCAATGCTTCCAAGGGCAGAGTTGAAGAAAATTGATGATAAATATATAGAGAAGTATTACAGAGGATAATATGGCAAAGGAAATAATGGAAGGGGTTACGCCAACGAGGATGGAACTTCTGCAGATAAGGAAGAGAAAGTCGCTGGCGATGAAAGGTCATCAACTTCTTTCTGAAAAAAGAGATGCTCTTGTCTCTTCCTTTTTTGAACTGATAAAAAAGAGGAAGGCATCAAGGGAGGAAATGAAGAGGGGGGTGGAGGAAGCATATAAAGCACTCATAATGGCGGAGATGGTTATGGGGGATGAGAAAACAAGGGAGACGGCAGAAAAAATATGCAGGGAAAGAGGTGTGGAGGTAAGCAGGAAGAATATAATGGGGGTGGCAATACCACAATTCAGTTTGGAGGAGGGAGAGATGCCTGAATACAGCATGCTTTCCACCACAGCATTCTTTGATGAGGCGATTGTAAAGGCATTGAAGGCATTAGAGAAGATAGTTGAGGTGGCATCCATTGAAGGAAGTGTGCAGATGCTGGGGAGGGAGATAGAGAAAACAAAGAGGAGAGTCAATGCTCTTGAATACATTTTCATTCCTCGCCTTATCAACACCATTTCATATATAGAAAGACAACTGGAGGAGAGGGAGAGGGAGGATTTCTTCAGAAGGAAGAGGATAAAGGCGATACTGGAGAAAAATGAAGATTGAAGACGACCCCATAATAGGCGAACTCTTTGACACCCCCGAAAAGAAGGCGAGATGGATGAAAAGGATTGCCCGCATTTATATCCTGTGGATAATATTTCTTATAGTGGGTCTTTCCATTACACTGATATGGTATATTTT
>CAZTWM010000019.1:0-10938 GCA_964617935.1 uncultured Thermoplasmatales archaeon
GGGAGAGAGCCAAAGAAGGTGGTTTTCATTCAATGTGCTGGTTCGAGGGATAAAAAGCACATGCCATATTGTAGCAGTATATGCTGCATGTATACCGCAAAGCATGCCCTGCTTTACAAACATCATGTCCATGATGGAGAGGCTTACATATTTTACATAGATATAAGAGCCACTGGAAAGGGATATGAGGAATTCATAGCAAGGGTTATGGAAGAGGAGAGGGTGAATTACATAAGGGGGAAGGTGGCAAAAATATACAGGGAGGGAGATAAAATTGTTGTATGGGGCGTGGATACTTTAACAGGAAAAAAAGTTGAGATTAAGGCGGATTTGGTTGTCCTGGCAATGGCTATTGTGGGCAAAGAGGATACAAAAAATATTGCACAAATTCTCAAGGTAGCAGTGGATGAGGGAAAATTTTTGAAGGAATCCCATCCAAAACTAAGACCTGTGGAGGCTTTATCAAGGGGCATTTACTTTGCGGGATGTGCCCAATCTCCCAAGGATATCCCATCTGCCGTGGCGCAGGCAAGTGCTGCTGCTGCCAAGGTTTCCACCATTTTTTCAAGGGATAAACTTGAGAAGGATCCAATGGTGGCTGTTGTGGATGAAGAACATTGTTCAGGATGTGGGGTATGTATTTCCGTCTGCCCATATGGGGCAATGCAGCGCCAGCCCAACGGAAAGGCTAAATGTATAGAGGCATTGTGCGAGGGATGTGGAACATGCTCGGCAGCATGTCCCAGCAACAACATAGAAATGAAGAATTATAATGATGAGCAAATCAAGAGAATGGTGGAGGTGATTATATGAGTTTTGAGCCAAAGATAGTGGCGTTTCTATGCAACTGGTGTGCCTACGCTGGCGCTGACATGGCTGGCACCTCCCGCCTTAAATATCCCGCAAATGTCATCCCCATAAAGGTGATGTGCTCTGGAAGAATAGACCCAGAGTTCATTATGGAAGCATTTGAAAAGGGGGCTGATGGCGTTTTCATAGGCGGCTGCCATCCCGGAGACTGCCATTATGTGAGCGGGAATTACAAGGCAAGGAGAAGGGTGGAGATGATGAAGAAGATGCTTGAGGAAATGGGAATAAATCCACGCCGCCTCCGCCTGGAATGGGTTTCCGCCACAGAAGGGCAAAAATTTGCCAGGGTGGTGGAGGAGTTTGTCAATGAAATAAAGGAACTGGGTCCATCTCCTGTCAAAAAGGAGGAGCAAATATGAAGAAGAAAATAGCCATGTACTGGGGGGCTGGATGCGGAGGATGTGATGTTTCATTGCTGGGCATACATGAGAGGTTGCTGGATTTGCTTGAAGAAGTGGAAATAGTATTCTGGCCCTGTGCCATGGACTTTAAGTATGAGGATGTGGAAAAGATGGAGGATGGATACATAGACATAACCTTTTACAATGGAGCCATAAGGACAGAGGAAAATGAAAAGATTGCAAAATTGTTGAGGAAAAAGTCAAAAATCATGGTTGCCTATGGTTCATGCGCAAGTGAGGGGTGTGTTATAGGACTTGCCAATCTTTACACAAGGGATGAAATTTTCAATGCTGTTTATCTTAAAAATGAGACAACCCCAGATAATAAAATAATTCCCCATGGAAATGAAAAGGAAGGGATAAAACTTCCTGAGTTCTTGCCATCCTTAAAAACACTGGATCAGGTGGTTAAAGTGGATGCATTCATTCCAGGATGCCCTCCTCCCGCTCCTGTGCTGGAGAATGCGTTGAATGCACTTCTGGAGGGGAAAATGGAATTCGGGAAGGAAGTGGCGTTATGTGATGAATGCCCGAGGAAAGACACAAAGCCTGATAAAATAGAGATTGAGCGCTTTTATAGATGGCATGAAAAGGAGGATGATGGCTCCTGCTTCCTTGCCCAGGGCATGATATGCATGGGTCCTGCCACCCGTGCGGGATGTGGAGGAGAATGCACCTCTGCAGGAATTCCTTGCACGGGATGTATGGGAGCGGTGCCTAAGGTGAAAAACCAGGGAATAGCAATGATGTCAGCCATTGCCTCCCTCATGGAGGATATGGATGAGGAGAAGGAGAGGGAGATTATAAAAGCAATGGATGATATGATTGGCACATTCTATAAATATTCAGCCGCCAGATTGCTTCCTCAAGGGAGGTTTAAAGATGAAAGTTAGTATAGATCCAATAACCAGGCTCGAAGGGCATGGAAGAATAGACATATTTCTGGACGAAAAGGGGAATGTTGAAAGGGCTTACATGGAAGTGCCCGAGTTAAGAGGCTTTGAAATGTTTTGCCGTGGAAGGAAGGCGGAGGACATGCCCATAATAACTGCAAGAATATGCGGGGTATGCCCTGAAGCACATCATATGGCGGCAGCGAAAGCCCTGGATATGGCTTTTGGGGCTGAGCCTCCCGAAACTGCAAAAAAAATCAGGGAATTGTTGTACAATGCTTACATATTTTATGACCACGCTCTCCATTTATATTATCTGGGGGGCATAGATGTCCTTCTCGGAGATGTTCCAAAGGAGGAGAGGAATGTTGTGGGACTGATAAAAAAATTTGGCTTGGAAATAGGGAAAGAAGTGATAAAGCATAGAAGATATGCCATGGAGATTGTGAAAATGCTTGGTGGAAGGGAGATCCATCCTGTTACGGCGATTCCGGGAGGGGTGAGCAAGCCAGTAAGTGAGGATGAAAGAGAGGAGATAATTAAAAAGGCGGAGTCATGCATTGATTTTGCAAAGAAAAGCATGGAAATATTCAAGGAAGTTTTCAATACAAAGAGATGGAATGAGATGCTGGGGCTGGATTCATTAAAAACATATTATATGGGATTGGTTGATTCAAAGAACAGGGTTAACTATTATGATGGGGATATAAGGACTGTTTCTCCTGAAGGAAAGGAAATATTTAAAATAAAGCCACAGGGAATATTAAATTACATAGAGGAGCATGTGGAGGAATGGAGTTACGTCAAGTTTCCATATCTGAAAAATATAGGATGGAAGGGATTTGTGGATGGAAAGAAAAATGGAATATACCGCGTTGGTCCTCTTGGAAGAATAAATGCTGCCGATGGGATGAATACATCGCTTGCCAACAAAGAATTTAAGGAATTTAGAGGAAACGGCATAGTGCATGAAACCTTTGGCTATTACAATGCCCGTCTGATAGAATTGCTCAATGCTGCTGAGAGAATGCACGAACTTGCCAGTGATGACGCCATTGTTGGAGGGGATATAAGGACAATGCCCTCCGAGCCGGGGGAGGGAATAGGAGTTGTTGAGGCGGCAAGAGGGGTGCTGATTCACCATTACAAACTGGATAATAAAGGGCTGATAAAGGAGGCAAACCTCATAGTTGCCACAACCAATAATAATGCGGCGATAAACATGAGTGTTGCCAACGCCGCCAGGAAAGTGATAAAAAATGGGAAGGTAAATGATATTTTGCTTAATAAGGTGGAATCTGCCTTCAGATGCTATGACCCCTGCTTAGCCTGCGCCTCCCATGCCCTGGGAGATACTCCAATGGTGGCAAACATTTACTGGAAAGGAAAACTTTACAGGAGGTTGAAGAAAAATGCATAGCGTAATTGTTGGAGTCGGAAATCCAATAATAGGTGATGATGCCGCAGGGCTGGAAGTGGCAAAAAGATTGAAGGGAAAAATAAATGCGGAGATAAAGGAGGCGGTGGCGGGAGGGCTTGAACTTGCCGAACTCATAGCAGATTATGATGTTGCCGTAATAATTGATGCTTTTCAGGGAGAAGGGATAAAGGAAATGGAGGTGGATGATTACAGGGAGAGTGTGCCAAACCATGATATTTCATTTCCATCTGCCTATAACATGCTTTCCAGATATATAAAAATGCCCAGGGTGAGAATAGTTGGTATAGGTATCAGGGATTTTCAATGGAGGGAAGGGCTTTCTGATGAAATAAAATCGGTTATTCCGAAAGTGGTAAGGAAAATTAAGGAGATACTGGAGGAGGAAAATGAACTGGTTATTGGATAAGGTGGAGGAGTTATCAGGCGAAAACCTTTATGCATGTTATCAGTGCGGGAAATGCTCTGCTGGCTGCCCCATGGTGGAGGAAATGGATATTCTGCCCAATCAGGTAATACTTTATATAATAAGGGGCAATGAGGAAGTTGTGGAAGCAAAAACTCCATGGGTATGTGCCCAGTGTTATCAGTGTGGTGTAAGATGCCCGAAGGAAGTGGATATAACAAAGATAATGGAGGCATTGCGTCTAATAAAATTGAGGAAGAATGTGAATCACATAAAACTGGAGAAGGTGAAGAAGAATTTGCCTCAAATTGCGGTGGTGAGCGCCACCAGAAAATACACAGGGTGATGAAATGGAGATGGCATACTATCCCGGATGTACTCTGAAAACAAATGCAAAATTGTTTGAAGAGAGTGCCATGAAGGCATTCAGCCTTATCGGGATAGAGATGAAGGAACTGGATAAATGGTATTGCTGCGGAACCGTCTATAGTTTGGCAAAGGACAATTTAATGTATCGTCTTGCATCCATAAGAAATCTAATAAGGGCACAGGAAGAGGGTTTTGATAAACTCATCACATTGTGCTCCGTATGTTATAACACTCTGAGTCAGGCAAATATAATGGCGAGAAATGATAAGGAGGCGATGGAAAAGATAAATTCTTTCATGGATGAGGAGCCTGATTATGAGGGAAGTGTTGATGTACTCCATCCCCTCCAGATTCTGAAGGAAAAAATGTGGGAGATAAAAGAGAGGGTGAAGAAGCCGCTGAATAGAAAATATGCTGCCTATTATGGCTGCCTACTCCTCCGCCCTGCTGAAGTGAGTGTAGATGACTATGAAAATCCTGGGATAATGGAGGAGCTGATAGAAGCATTGGGCGGCGAGGCTGTGAACTTTCCCCTGAAAAATGAGTGCTGCGGTTCCTACAATGTTGTTGCCAACAGGGAAGCGGTCATAGAAGCAAATTATCGTATTGTCACCAATGCACGAAAGAATGGGGCTGATGCCATAGTAACTTCCTGTCCCCTCTGCTATTTCAATTTGAAGGACATGCAGAAGGAAGTGAAGAAGGCTTATTCCAGCTTTATTGAATTACCTGTCCATTACTTCACCGAGTTGATGGTGGAGGCATTTGGGGTGAAATGATGAAGATGGTTAGAATATATATTATGGGTAAGGAGTACAAGGTGCCCGAGGGCTTGACAATAATGAAGGCGATGGAATATGCGGGCTATCGCTTCATAAGGGGGGCAGGATGCAGGGCGGGCTTCTGCGGAGCATGTGCAACCGTTTACAGAAAGGAAGGAGATTATAAGTTATATACCGACCTTGCATGCCAGACAACTGTAGAAGATGGGATGTACCTCGTGCAACTTCCATTTGCCCCTGCAAATAAAGCAGTTTATGACATAAAAAAGATAAAGCCGGATGATAAAACGCTGGTGAATTTTTATCCAGAAATTGCCAGATGTGTATCATGCAATACATGCACCAAGGCATGTCCTCAGGAACTTGAGGTGATGGATTATATCCAATCTGCACTGAGAGGGGATGTTAAAAAAACTGCTGAACTTTCCTTTGATTGCATTCAGTGCGGGTTATGTGCCTTGAGATGCCCTGCTGAAATAGCACATTATCATGTAGCTCAACTGGCGAGACGTCTCTATGGAAGATATTTCATGCCACGGGCATTGCATCTTGAAAAAAGGCTGAAGGAACTGGAAAAGGGGAAATTTGATAAAGAAATGGAGAGAATAAAGAAAATGAAATTGGAAGATTTGAAGAAGATGTATAACAGCAGGGATATTGAACCTGAAGAAAGTGAAGAAACAAGGGAGAGTGATTAAATGTATCCGAAAGAATTTGAGAAATCAATAAAGAAGGTTGAGGCAACAAGAGAAGAGAGAATGAAGGGATTGCCAGAAAGAATGAATGCTAAGGAAAGGGAGGAGATACTCCAGAAATGGCATCCCGATTATAAGCCAGAGGCAAAGAGGAAACTCAAAATAGGTCCAAGTAAGGGAAGCATTGTCCCAAATGAAGTGGCGGACATTATAGAAGCATATCCTGTTGCAAATCCCGATGAAATAGATGCTTCAAAACCTGATTACAGCGTGGATGTTCTGATAATAGGAGGAGGCGGAGCAGGCACAACAGCAGCCCTCCATGCCTACTATAATGGCATAAAAAAGGATAAAATACTCATTGTAACAAAACTTCGCCACGGCGATGCCAATACAATAATGGCACAGGGAGGAATACAGGCGGCTGATAAGGAAAATGATTCTCCAGTAATTCATTATCTCGATGTTATTGGAGGAGGACATTACGCCAATAAACCTGAGTTGGTTGAACGTCTCGTTATGGATGCCCCACGTATAATAAAATGGCATGAGGAACTGGGCATAATGTATGATAAGAAGGAAGATGGGGAAATGGTGACAATACATGGCGGAGGAACATCTCGAAGAAGAATGCATTCAGCCAAGGACTATACAGGAATGGAAATAATGCGTGTTATAAGGGATGAGGTAAGGAATATAGGAATACCTGTAATGGAATTCACGTCAGCCATTGATTTGCTTACAGATGGAAACAAAGTAACGGGGGCATTGCTTTATAACATGGAAACAGATGAATATATGGTGGTGAGGGCAAAGGCAACCATACTTGCCACAGGAGGATTTGGAAGATTGCACATACAGGGATTTCCCACAACCAATCATTATGGAGCCACCTTTGATGGACCTGTCATGGCATACAGGGTGGGGGCTGTTCTGAGAGATATGGACTCAGTGCAATATCATCCAACAGGCGTTGCTTATCCGGAACAGATTGTTGGTCTGCTTGTCACAGAAAAAGTTCGCGGATTGGGAGGACAGCCTGTGAATGCTGAAGGAGAGCAATTTGTTCATCCTTTAGAAGCAAGAGATGTGGAGGCGGCTGCTTTAATAAGAGAATGTTATGGAAGAAATAAAGGCGTTGTTACTCCAACGGGAATGAGAGGGATATGGCTCGATTCCCCACTCATAGAAATGATACATGGTGAAGGAACAATAGAGCGACGCCTCGGAGCAATGTTCAGAATGTTCAAAAGATTTGGCATAGACATGAGGCAGGAGCCAATACTTGTTTTTCCAACCCTTCATTATCAAAATGGAGGGATAGAGATAAATGCTGAATCACAGGTTTTATCCAAAAATGGAGCAATACCTGGCTTATTTGCAGCAGGAGAAGTGAGTGGAGGCGTCCATGGGAAAAACCGTTTGATGGGAAATTCATTGCTTGACACCCAGGTATTTGGAAGGATAGCGGGCATGGCAGCAGCAAAATATGCGAAGAAGAGCAAATATGGAAAGACAACACTGCAGCATGTGAAAAAATATGTGGAGGAGTTGAAGAAGGCGAAGATAAAGGAGGAAAGACATGCCCCCATTCTCCTTCCTGACTACAGGGAAAAGAAAGTTCTATCGAGAGAAATAGACATTCTGTAATCAAACATCATAACCTAAAAATCCCAAAAAAACTATATTCCACTACCTTTTCTTTTTTGATGAGAATAATCCTTGGAATAACAGGGGCATCTGGCATAATATATGCCCTTCGTCTTATTGAAGAATTGAAGAAAAGGGGTTGTGAGATATATGCCATAATAACTGAATATGGAAAAAAAATTATGGAACATGAGATGGGAATGGATGAAAAAGAACTAAGGAAAAAGGTGGATGTATTATATCATGAAAATGAAATGGAGAGTTCTCTGGCAAGTGGCTCTTTTGACCATGACGCCATGATTGTTGTTCCATGCAGTATTAAAACGCTGGGAAGCATAGCATCTGGCATACCATCCAACCTTTTGACGAGGGCAGCCATGTGCTCATTAAAGGAGGGGAAAAAACTCATCCTTGTGCTCAGGGAGACACCCCTGGATTTAATTTCTCTGGAAAATATGGTGAAGGCAAAGAAAGCAGGCGTCATAATACTTCCTGCCATGCCCGCCTTTTATCATAAGCCCAAGGATATGGATGGTATCATAAATTATGTGGTGGGGAAAATACTGGAGCAGATGGGTATAGAACATAATCTTTATAAAAAATGGGGATAACATGAAACCTTATGGTTTAAAATTGGAGGAGGATGAAAGAATTTTATGGATGGGGAAGAGATGTATAGGCAGTTTGTGGCTTCCCTTTATAATCGGCATTTTAACACTCCCCTTATATGGTATAGGAGTTCTGTTTATTCTATACGCTATTTCAAAATGGTTGAAGACTGATTACATCATCACAGACAGGAAGGTGGCAAAAATCACACGCCACTATGCATTTGTTTATCTCCTCAGTTATGATGTGGAGGAGATAAAAAGGGAGGAGATAAAGAGTATGTATACGCTGCAAACATCCATGGGGAGAATTTTCCATTATTATGATATGATCATTGAAAATAAAGGAAAATTAATTTTTAAGGGAATAAAATATCCTGAGGAGGTCAAAAAGTTCATAAAAATTTCTTAATTCATTCTTCAAATATTCTTTCCAGCATCCATTGTGCCTTAAAAGGAATCTGGTCATCGTATCCCTGCCCCACGCCTATGAAATAAAGAGGCTTCTTTATGGCATATGCTATGGAAAGGGCAGCGCCTCCTTTGGCATCCGCATCCACCTTGGTGAGTATAACTCCATCTATCCCCACCACTTCATTGAAACGACGAGCCTGCTCTATGGCATCATTGCCCGTTAATGCATCACCCACAAATATTATCATATCAGGATTGGCAACCCTCTTTATCTTCCTCATCTCCTCCATTAAATTTATGTTGGTCTGCATTCTTCCAGCGGTGTCAATCAAAACAAAATCCTTATGCTTTGCCTTTGCATGTTCTATGGCATCGTAGGCGACGGCAGCCGGGTCGGCACCAAAATCATGTTTTATCAACTTCACATCCAGATTTCTGGCATGCTTTTCCAGTTGCTCTATTGCTCCAGCCCTGAAAGTATCGGCTGCGGCAATAATGCATCCATAACCCTTCTTTTTTAGGAGATGGGCAAGTTTTGCTATGGCTGTTGTCTTTCCAGAGCCATTTACACCAACAAACATTATCACATATGGCCTTTCTTTCTTTTCTATCTCAGCAAAGAAATCGCCCTCACTTTTTTCCAATATACTTTTGATGGCTTCTTTCAATGCCTTCTCCACCATCCCCCTTGCTTCCTTTCTCGGCATCCCCAGAAGTTTTTTCTTAACCTCTCCCTTTATTTTCTCCACCACTTCAAGAGCCACATCTGATTCAAGTAAAGCCATCTCAAGTTGCCACATCAATTCATCAATTTTTTTCTCGCTTATCCCAATTAATGCCTTTTTTTCTTTAGCAATCTCTTTAGTCTCCTCAGCCTTCTCTATAGCCTCCTCAGCCTCCCTAATCTTCTTTTTCAGAAACCGGAACATTTCCTTCCCTTAACTTTGATGCAATTTCATCCATCTTCTGTCTTATCTCCTCCACTGTTGAAATCAATTTTTCCTGGCTTTTCTTTAATTCATCCATCCTTCTATTTAAAGTTTCAATGGCTGCGTTGAGGGGCTTTTCAATAAATATTCCACTCCCAACATTAACAAGAACCCTATCCACACTCTTTATTTCCCCATAAGCAAAGGCATTGCCCCCTATGGGCATCAGGACTTCATGGGATGATGAATCCACCATTTCCTGCATGGTATCTATGCTCCTTTTATATTCCTGAATCAATCTATCAAGAAAGTCAAGTTCCCCATATATTTCCTCAACCTGCTCCTGATATTTCTGGAGGAGATAAATGTCCCTGTTAATTTCTTCTTCACTCATTTTCTCTCCACCATGTATTTTATAACGGCATCCTCTATTTCATCCTTCTGCAATTCCTTCACTTCCTCTATCTTCACCATCCTTCTTTTAACCCTGTGCCTGCTTCCCATTATGGAAAGCAATCTTTCCTTTGCTTCTTCCTCATTCTCGCCCACCACTTCCTTGGTGAAGGGCTGCCATACATCCTTCATTAAAAACTTTCCCTTTACCCTATATGCTTTCATATTAACCACCTATCAAATCCAGGGCATCCTCTATCCTATTCAACTCTATGCCCGTTGTCTCACTTCCTGTAATGGCTCCTTTTATATTTGCAACCAATCCTGCCCCCACATAGGGCATTCCATGGTTTACAGTGCCAATATTAACTTCCACATCCAGCACTTTCTCAATCAATTTTTTTTCACCTTCCTTTACTTTTGGATGACACAATACACCCTTGTTAGTGGCAACCGCAGCCATCCCAACGGTCATCAGTCCTGCTATCGTTGATTTTTCTGCCTTCACATCCAGGGTTTCTTCAATCCTTTTCACCGTCTCATCCTCCAGCATTGGATGAATTATTGCCCCATAATCATTTGCCAGTATGTTATTTCCTGCTGCATTGAATTTGTCCTGGATTATTAATATTTCCCCATCAAAGTTTTTCTCAATTTCCTCCATTTCTTCCTCCTCCACCAAATCCGCCAGTATCATGCCATGGGAATTCATTGCCATCAAAGAGCCTATGATGGAGCTTCCTCCCACAGTAACCTTCACCACCTTTATGCCCAGCACATCTTCAACCAATTTTATATCTTTTTTTTCTACGAAGGGATGGATAAAGGCAATCTGGTTATTTGCCCTGCAATAAACGCCAAGATGTGAATTTCCATTGAAATCTATTCTCTTAAGCATGGTAGCACTATTCTTCCTTCGCTACCTTCTCTTCTTCACTTTCCTCCCCCGTATTTTCCTCCTCAGCCTCTTCTTTTTTCTTTTCTTCTTCAGGTTCTTCTGTTGCCTTTTCCTCTACCTCTTCCTCTTCTGTCTCTTTCTCCTCTGTTTCTTCTATTTTCTCAACCTCTTCTTTCTCCGTTTCCTCTTCTA
>CAZTWM010000019.1:11038-12810 GCA_964617935.1 uncultured Thermoplasmatales archaeon
TTCTTTTTCTTTTCTTCCTTCTCTTCCACCCTCACCTCTGCCTCAGGTGTATAAGCCCATACAACATCTTCTATTTTAACCGCCTTTACCCTCACTCTTGTGGGAATTTTTTTGATTCCCCTTGCCCACACCAGTTCATTTATGCTTTTATCTATCTTCACTTCTTCCACTTTCATGTGCCTTGCCAGAAAATCCTTTATCTCCCTTATTGCTCTCTTTGCCCTCTTTGTTCGTGGAACAGACTTTGCCTTTATCAATGGTATGGTATACAACCTTTCATCCATATCTTCACCTCTTCAAATTATTCCTTCTCCAATGCCTTCTTTTAGGATGCTGCATGAAACGGCGACTCGTCCTCATTATAATCCAGGCAGGCACCCTCCTGTTGCTTTTCATTGCCTTCAACAACCTCTTTTTTCTTGCCACATGCTTATTTCTTGCCATTTTAAACCCTCCTTATCTTTATATCTCTCTTTTCTGGGAGCAAATTCTTTATCAATACCCTGAACGCCTCGTCATTAAGGCGTGTCCTTATTTTACCCATCTGATACAGCCTTATGAGTTGAATTTCAATATATTCCGCCTCTTCTGGCTTTGCCATTCTTATTCTTTCAAGCCTTCCCCTTGCCTCAGCATCAAGCAACTGGCGGAGGAGCGCCTTCTTCTGTGCTTCCATGATTTCCTTCTCTGCCTGTGCCTGCTGCTGCTCTTCCATCTGCCTCTGCATCTGTTCCATCATCCTTTTTTTTATCTCCTCCGCTTCATCCATATGTTTTCACTCCTCAATTTTATATAAAGTTTCCTATTTCATCTGCCACTTCCTTCGCTGTGTTGTCAACAAATGACTGCCCTTTTGGCGATATTCTCCTTCCTTTATTCTCGTCCTTTTCCACCAGTCCTGCTTCTTCAAGTTGCTGCAGAGCCTTCCTTATTATGGAACCGCTTCCCTTCACATGCCTGTATGGCTTATTTCTTCTGTCTCTTTTCCCTCCAAACAATCCTCTTAACCTTGAAACTCCTATGGGTCCACGCATGTAGACTTTCCTTAGCACTGCTGCCGTCCTTATAAACCACCAGTCAGGGTTTTCTGGAGGTCTCTCTCTGTGTGCCCCTGTCTTCACCCATCTACTCCATTCGGGGGGCTGTATTTTGAATTCATTTTTCAATTTCTCTGCCAGTTTTCTAATTAGCGGCTCAGCTGGCACATCATAGGCGGTAGTCATCGCAACCCAATACATAAGTTATATATAAAAATAATTCTCAATGCTAAAATATACGATGGATATAAAAGTTCGAAACAAGATATTGGGCCAGAAAACATGGAAGATGTTAAAAGAAATAATAAGAAAAGGAATTACTTTTCTTCATGAAAAGAAGGAAGAGGCAATGAGAGCATTGTTAGAAAGATTGAAAAAGAAGGTATGGAGTTATTAGGAATTGGCGAGGATAAGGAAGTTGTTTGATGTGGAGAAAAAGAAGAAAAGTTGAATTTGGTCGGAGACGGAAGAACAATGAAGAATTTCTGAAACTGAAGAAAGTTTTTGAAAATATTCTTTCATTGCTTCAGGAATTTATTGAATGGTTTAATAATCATCGATACCACATGGGTATCCATGATTATCCTGCCAATGTATATTTTTCAAAGAATGTTACCGATGTTACTTGACAATACAAAATACAATGCTATAAATATGTGTGTTGTTTTTATCTTAGATTTACGGCAGATACAGATTTACCGTTTTTAAATCTGTATTTTGTTATTGTTGAGGACT
>CAZTWM010000020.1:0-12787 GCA_964617935.1 uncultured Thermoplasmatales archaeon
CCTGCCAATGTATATTTTTCAAAAAATGTTACCGATGTTACTTGACAATACAATTTAAAAAAATTTATCTAATAGAAAAAGGATATACATATGATTACCATGGAAGAAGGATTTGTGATTTCCAACAAGATAAGGAAAGCCATATTTTTGGAGGTGGCATCGGGAGAGAAACATCTTTCGAGAATGGTGAAGAAACATCATCTCATCGAACGTGCAGCAAAAAATGCTATTGAAGAATTGAAGGAACATGGACTTATTGAAGGTGAAGAGGGAGAGTATAAACTCACTGAATCTGGAATAAAAATATACAACAAACTGAAGGAACTGGAATCTCTTTGATTATGAAAGGAATAGTGGTGGGCGGCAGAGGGGAAGGAAAAAAATTTATGTCCATGGAAAAGTATAAAGAACAATTTATAAAAAATTTTAATATAAATCCATACCCTGGAACTTTAAACCTTGAAATCGATGAAAAAATTTATGGAGATATGAAGAAATTGGAAGGAATATATCTTCATGGATTTATAAGGGAGGGAAAAGAATATGGAGGTGTGAAATGCTTCCCTGTAAAAATTTTGGATGAGAACTGCCTCCTTATTATTCCTGAAAAAACGGTTTATGAGAAAATTGTGGAAATAGTCTCTCAATATAATTTGAGGGAAAAACATGGGTTGGAGAATGGGGACCATCTGGAAATAGAGTTTTTGCCTTTCATAAAAGAATGCCAGAAAATGCGAGTCGTTGCAAAGCCCCACATAGGGGAAAAAATTGGAGAAATAACGGTCTTTTATGACTCTCCTTTTAAAAAAGGAAGAAGAGACTTGTGCAATGAGAAAAAAAATGGGAAAGCATATAAAAAAACATTTATGAGGAGAAAGGTGGCATCAATAATTTTTCAGGGAGATGGCAAAGACTCCTATGAACGCTTGTTGAGATTTGTAGCGGAGAATGAATATTCAGTAATGTCACCCATAAGGAGAATAAATTACTCCATTTTAAGCGAGTGGCAGATTGAAGTAAAGACAACAAAGAATTAATTATTTTCCGAGGGTTTCATCAAGGAAAGTGCCCAAGACGCCGCTCCTCCCCGAAGTCTGCTGCGAGCGTGGCATAAAGGGATATAGAGCCATGGCAAGGTTGTGGAGGGTCATGGACTGGATTATAATCTTCCCGGGTCCTCTAAGGGTGGTCAAAAAAAGCCCTTCTCCTCCAAAGAAAATTGTTTTTATCCCTTTCACCCTCTGAATATCATAATCAACGCTCCCTTCCCATCCAACCACACTCCCTGTATCCACTCTAACACTCTCTCCTTCTCCAAGGTTAATCTCTATAAAATCTCCACAGGCATGAATAAATGCTTTTCCCTTCCCGCTCAATCTTTCCAGTATGAATCCCTCTCCTCCAAAGAAAATGGAACCGAGTCGCTTCTGAAATGTAACACTCAACTCAACTCCATCTTCCGCACATAGAAAGGCATCCTTCTGAACAATGAATTCTTTCCCAGTCCCTATCTCCAGGGGCAATATAGTTCCTGGAGCATTGCCTCCAAAAGCAACATATCCATTTCCTTCAGATGGCGTGAATTCTGTAAGGAAAAAGGTTTCACCTGCAAAAGTTCTCCCGATGGATTTAAGTATACCTCCCTTCGCCTTTGCCTCCATCTTAATATTTGGGCTCATGTAGACCATGGAGCCAGCCTCAGCATATACTTTTTCTCCTTTTTCCAAATCAATTGTAACCACCTGTAAATTATCTCCTGTGATTTTATACTTCATAATATCACCGAGAGAAATCTTCTATGTCCTTAATAAATATTTTTAAAAATCTGTTACGGCTTCAATTTTATTGTCTCCTTCACCAGTTTTTCTATTCTTTTCAAACTTTTTTCTATTCCCTCAAGTTGTTTTTTCTGCTCTTCACTGAGTTCCCCATATTTTTCTTCATTTAAAAGGTGAAGATATCCTTCGGCAATGGAAAGAGGATTAAGGAAAAGATGAGCAACTCTTTCTGAAAAAATCTTCCTCAAACTCTTTTCCTCTTCCTTGCTATGGAAAGCAAGTATACTTATCCTGTTTCCTCCATTACCCATGCCGGTAAACCTTCCATATAAAAGATGATGAATTCCAAAGCTGTCTATGAATTCAAATTCCACTTCTTCAGTATCAATCCCATCAAAAATTTCCTGGTTGGATTGAATAAGCAATTCCCTATCTTTTGGAACAACAAAATCTACAAATTTCTTCCCTTTCATTTCCTCAGGAGTATAGCCAAATATCCTCTCCACATGCTCATTAACTCCCCTTATCACCCCATTTTCATCAAGCACCACCATGCTCACCGGGATATTGCTCAGTATTTTTTTAATGGGAAGGAGTTCCTCATGCCTCACATGACGGGGAAGGAAGGGTATGCTGTCAATTCTCATGAGAAGTTCTCTGCATCTTTTTATACCCACCTCCGTTATATTCATCTCCCTTCTTGCCTCTATTATTTTTTCAGCAAATTCCTTTCTTCCTATTTCCCTCATCAGTCTTTTTCCTGATAATTCCACCAGTTCCTTCCTTAACCTCACCATCCTCGTTTCAAGATCACTTATCCTTTCCATCAGGGACTCTTTTAAAAGAAGGACTTCCTCAACATATTTATTTATCTCGGGATATTTTGAGGATATTATATTATAAAGTTCTTCCTTATCCTTTTTCTGGAGAATAAATTCATGAACATCTGGCATTTTTGTTTTTGCCTCCAGTTCTGACACCATTTTCAGTCCTTCTGAATACCATAGAGGAGCAAATATTAAACCCCTTTTATGTTCTTCAAAGGCATCTGAAGGGAAATATATTATTTTCCCGCTTTCCTCCTGAATTTCATAACCTATAATATCTCCAATACTATTTTTTATAACCTTCTTTACAACCCCCACCTTTTCCCCTGTATCCTCAAAATAAACAGGCATTCCCATCAATCTTTTTTCCTTTCTTTTTGAGGGATTTATCCCAAATCTTACTGCCCTTTTTATTGAAATGAAGAATCTCCTGATTTTCCAGTATATGCTCATAAATCACACACCTCCGTCAATGCACATGGGTTAACTAACTCCCTGATGTAATGGAGAAAAGAAGATATCATGAGCATTATGGGAAATTGAATAAAAAATAGGAGCATCATTATTATAATGGAAATGGATGCATATTCTATGATGATAAAAGGAATTCCATCAGTGGCAAAAGAAGCCATTCTGGAAACGAAAATAATAACAATGAGAGAGGAAGAAATGAGGGAGGCGAGAGCCATTTCATTTTTGAATCTACATCCTATTATATAGGCAAAGAATGAAACTGCAATGGATGAAAGAATTGCCGTGAGTATAAGATTCCCTATACCATCAAAGAGTAAGGGTATGAAGAAGAGGGTGGCAAGTGGTGCAAAAATTGTTTTTTTATTCACCCTCTCCACCCATATCATCATATTTTTTATGTCATTCCTCATTATATTAATTTTGTTTTTTACGTGATGAGTAATTTTATAGAAAGGATGAAATGCTGGAGTGACGAAAAGAAACAGGAAGGAAAGATGTGCATTGATTAATATAATTTTATCCACCATAAAAGAAATTATAATCAATAAAAAAAGAGTGATGAGCGCCATTAAAAGGGCTGAAATCATGGCGGATAAAAATACACATAGCCGTGGATTTGATTCATAAAAAATTTTAATTATGCTATCTGGAAGAATACGCCAGTATGGAGAGGAATAAAGATATATCTCTCCCTCCTTTTTATTCCCATCAAATCCTATTTTTATGCTCTCTCCACTTTCTATAGAAAATATTTTCCTTTCAACGGTTAAATTTTTGTTGCCTTCCACAAAGACAATTCCCTTTACAGGAAGAACAGAAGGATTGAACACTGGTATTCCTCCCGCCAGCTTTTCCCCATTGCCCTCCAGAGAAATATGGTCATATGAAAAGAAAGAAGTGAGGAGAAGAAAGGGAAGGAACATTGCCATGATATACATGAATGTTTTTTTCATGCTCAGTTTTTCCGCTCCAAATATCATTTCCCTCAGTCTTTCCTGAGTATTTTTACCATTGGACATCCAGAAGGTAAGAAGAAGGAGAAAGAGAGAGACCGAGAAAATAAAAGGAATGAAAATTATATAATGGGCTGCCGACTGCGGGCGCCCCCATGTTATGGGGCTTGCCATTTTTCCCACCACATCTCTGGTGAATATCCAGAAATACCCGAGGAGAGGAATCTTTAATGCTTTATCGCCCACCATTATGGCTTTTCCCAGCAAATTGTTTTTTCCCACAAGTGCTTCAGGAACATGGGGACCCTGCTGGTCTGTATAATTGTTGGCATCTCCCTTTGTTATAAACTTTCCATTCCTGGTTTCCACCACCCTGTGTATTATAAGGTTTCCATAAACGCTTTTGTAAACAACTATATCTCCCTCCCTAACATCTTCCACACTGCAGGGAATCCAGGGAACTATGTCGCCTTTATTAAGAACTGGAGTCATGGATGAAGATGAAACAACACTGAGAGGATAAGCCATGCCAGTAAAGATGGTCAAAAATCTCGATAAAAGGAGTAAAATAATGGCAAAGAAAAGGAGATCACCCACAACTTTTTTCATATTCATTTTATCCCCCATAATATGTTATTGTGACATCATGCAGAATGGGAGTTTTTGAAGAATCTGATGTCTCAATATATGCCCTGTATTTTATGTATCTATCCCCATTATGCCCACCCCATATGGATGTGCCACTAATATTGTAATATGTGGCGTTGCTCCCATCAGGACCAAGAAACTCCGTCCAGTTTATGTTGTCAGGTGAGGAGGATATCTGGAATTTTATTTCCGTGCCAGCGGGAAGAGTTGCATTCCATGAAATATTAACATATGTGGCATTTCCTGAACCATGGAAACATGAAATAAAATAGCCATCACTGTAATAGCCAGAATACCAGGAAACCCCCCATTCATGCAAAAATGGCACGGAAGAATTATTTGTCATTAACTCAGCATATAATTTAATCGAATCTGCTGAAATGAAGGATATGTTATAGCCATTGCCTGCCTCTGCAGCAGTTATATTGCAGATTGTGGCATTGTTGGATGCATTCAAAATTTTATAAACAATGTTTGTTCCTGGAAAAATGGTGGCATTTGCATAAAATTTGTTCCATCCTATAATATTGGATGGAGATATGGGGACAGAGATTACAATGGATATGTTTCTTAAACTTATATTCAGACATAAACAATCCGTCCATAATCTTGAAAGTGTTAATGGAAAACCAAAGGGAAGCCATGCATTTGTATTCTGCTCAACCAGCACTATGATGTGCCCTGTAGAGTTAACAAAATTTTCAATGCTGGAAACATTTGCCGTCAAATATATTTCTCCTGCGCTTAAAGATGTTGCAAATTCTTCATAGCTTCCAGAGGAAAAATTCCACAGGTAGAGAGTTGCACCATCATTGCCGGGCAGCCATCCACCACTCCTCCCTATTCCATTCCATAGAACATTAATGCCAGTGATATTACCTTTATTCTCAGAAATCTTGAAATCAAAACGATGTGTAGCATAAAATCCTGTTGTATCAGCAAAATCATATTCCATGATTCCATCATCCGCAGAGATATTGGCATATCCACCAAATTCAATTGATGGAACATTATTGGCGGAGGGAGGATTTGTATTTGCCTGATATTTATATGCCCACCTGTCTGTGCCACCCCCAGATGAAAAATCGTATTTATGGATGGAAGATGTCAAAACTGGTTTTACATCTCCCTTCTCTATAATTGCATTTGTGATGGAGTCAATAGATGCACTGCCTCCAAAATAATCCACCCAAGTCTTTTGCGATTGCTCCGCCCCCATATTTACAGTTGGCTCTGGATCAACATATTTTCGAACAATAATGTCGTCGGTATAAAATTCATACCCTCCATGAACAACAAACCTGTCAAAACTGTTGTAACTGCTATCTACAGCAGATACAGATTGAACCAAACTTCCGTTCGGGTCATAAAGTTTGAATTCCAGATTGCTTCCATATTTTCTAAATTTTACCTTATACCATACATTATGGTTACCAACAAAGTTTGTGGAGGCTATTGTTGTTCCATAGCCGGCTGTTCTACTTTCTATACCAAAAATTCTGGATGTGCCATCAAATCTCTGCATCCTGACTCCATAACCATTAAAACTTCCATTTTCAATTCCGTATCTATTTTGAGGACCACCATTTTCATTTACTCTCTTTGTTCTGAAAACGACTTCAAAATTATCTATCGCACCATGGTTAAAGAGAGAATACCCTCCATTTGGGTCATTATTATCTGTTTTGAGTAAAGCTTTATTGCCCCCGTCATCAACAACTGTGATATTTCCATTTCCATATTCTGACCAGTCGGAAATGTCACCATCTTCAAAATCATCAAAAAACTCAAAAGTTTCATCTCCATCTGACATGGAGAGAGAATCTGGATTGCCATAATACATGTAAAGGGTTGCGTTCCCATTGGCTGGGATTTTGCTTATTCTCACCCAGATTTTCGATTCACCACTTGTATTCCATTCCTCTATCCAGTATGAGAGGAGGCTTTCATTGTCGCTGGATTGATTATACAATGTAAATCTTATATCGCTTCCATCTGCATTTACCCTGCTGTAGTTGAAATTCTTTGAGGTCAAATTTATTAAGACCTGATATCCTATGAGTTCTGAACCAGAATTTTCTTTTACGTTTATCAGCATTCTGTAACGCCATGAATAATTCCACCATGAAATCCATGCTGGCTTTTTATCAAGCATGACATCTCCTGGACTGCTCCATGTGTCCACATGCGATCTGTTGTCCAAGCCGCTGCATTCAAAATCACTCTGGCTTGTGGTGACCCATTTAATAAGATTGCCAATGATGGAATAATCGAAGGATGTATGTTCCTCCGCATATTGAGAAGCATGAAGGGTGCCGGAATAAAGACTACCAAAAAAAATTGCAGTTGTTGAAATTACTATTGTCACTGCCAGTTTTACATTCATATTAACCCATCTGCAGGAGGAGGGAAGCCATTAGAGCAAGCAATACCGCCAGCCCAATCAACATCAAGATTTTCTTTTTAATGCTCATATTATAAAGGGGGAAAGAGAGCGAAGGTTGTTTTATCTATGCCTTAAAGCATTCACTCCTCTGCCTTAAATGTAAATTCTAAGGTTCCGCTGTAATCTCCTTTGGTTGCACTACTGCTTGCATCTATGGAAATCTGCACCCATACAAAGTCTGTGCTACCATTTATTGCAACAGGAGTGTCTGCGGCATATCTTATATGGTCGTCGCTGTCCCAAGGTGTGGAAGTTGATTCCATGGTTGTGTTATCCACATTGCCTGCATCAAGAATCCACCAGCCCTGCGAGTTTGAACCATCCCATATTTGCAATCCGCCATCACTTGATGCCTCTGTATTTGCATGGGAATGAAGCCATACTCTCACGTATTGTTGTCCCGTGCCGGTGAATGAAATACCTGTAATATTCACCTTGAAACCTTCTTCATTTACAATGGCAAAGGCGGCAGTATATGTTTTTACCATCCCCTGAGAAATGTTACCAAACTTAAGTTTCATCTCTCCTGTTCCATTATCTATCACTCTGAGCAATCTGTGGCCATCTGTGGCGTTATCAAGAGCAACAAATCTTATCAATCCATCGGATGGATGCACCACGCTGAATTCATATCCTATGGTTATTCGTGCATACTGGGTTGCCACTGCAGCAGATAGTATCACAACACCTATACCCACCAGCAATATTTTTTTTCTTACATCCACATTTACCCCTCCAAGGGGTTTAATAAGAGGGGTGTATATAATATTTGCGAAATTTTTGTTATTTATGGATGAAATGTGAATGATATATGAAGGATTGGCAGAGATGCAAGGAATGATTTCAGGAAATATGGATTACATACTCCTCGCTTTTTTCCTCATTTCCTGCAGAGTCCATGGCTGTTATAAAAAATGAATGCTTCCCTTTTTCCATCTGTCCAAGTTCTATGCCATATACCGGTTCATTGCTCATATTTTTTAAAGCATCCTCTTCATGTCTTGACTGTGGAGGATTATCGGCATACCTATACATCTCCATTTCATTCCCATCAATGTTTATGGAAACTTTTTTTATATGATAAAAGGAGGGTTCCACATCTGCATATACCACCACATTGCTCTCATTTGTTGGATTTTCAGGGAGATAATATATTCTGTTTATTATGGGAGTAACTTTTTCCCCTTTAACTGTGAAATTTATTTTGGCAGTGCTTTTTAACCCATACATATCCAATACTGTTATTTTCATCTCGTAATCGCTTGGAGGCAAGGAATAGGAAAGATTGAAATGGGTATTTAACCAAAAAAATTCTCCATTTATTTCTACAGAAACATTGTTCACGCCACTGTTATCATATACATTTCCTTTTATAACCACGGAATTATTGAATATCTCTCCCTCTGTGGGAGAAGAAATTGTGATTTCTGGAGGGGAGCAGTCCACGACCTCAACCAAGTAATTTTTAATGAAATTGCCACATTTTGCAACAATTATATGGGCACCAGGCGTTGCATTCCAGAAAATGGAAAATTCTCCTTTCACCTTCCATGTTGCCCCATCTATGCTGATGCTTCCATCACCTGTGGCATATCCCTCTATTTTATTCAAACCCACATTTATTATGGAGTTATTTTCAGGTGATGTAACATGAATAAAATCTCCCTTCCCATTCACATCCATATCAAAATTTAAAAGTATTCCTGTCCTGCTGGCGGTGTTGTTGAAAACAATGTAAATCTCATCATCTGCATTGAATTCTATGTTACCTTTTTCAGAATATAAATAATTAAAGCAGTCAAATTCCATTCCTTTGGCGTATTTTTCAAAATTTTCTTTATCAACCACAAATAAATTTATTTTTGCTTTTGTTTTCTCCAGAGCATATTTCCAGTCCCATGGATTCCTTTCCTCCTGGTATCCAGTGCATCTGAAGTTAAGGTTGAATCCATATTTCTCCCCATGAGAGGAGATAACATTCTCCTTCAGCATGTTTCTCCTGTCCGGCATTATAAATCTTACCTTCATATTTTTGGTGGAGTTGGCGGGCAGGGCAATGAAATAATGAAGAGCGTTGCTCTTACCTACAGAATAGGGACCATAATAAAAAATATCATCCTTCTGCACCACTATTAAATAACTGTGCCCCAATCCAAGTTGGAAGGAACATCTGCCATCCGTATCGGTATAATTCCATATACTCGGTAAAATCCATGGTATAAGTCCTGGCACTCTTTCCCTATAAAACTTTTTCATTTCATCATATTTTTTCTCCCATTTTTCCCTGATTTCAGCGGGAAGAAGTTGCCATATTTTATCCACATATTTACTCCATAGTTTGTCTTTAAAATTATTCGCCTTCCATGAACCAAAACCCATCACCCTTGCCCCATCCACAGGCTTGCCAAATAAATCCCTCACCTCCACCTCAAGAGTGGCTCTGTCATCAGATTTTATATATTTGGGAGTGACATCATATATGCTGCTGTCACCGTTCCATGCAAAAAGGGCGGAGATTATTTTCCCCCATCCATATCTGTACTCGCCATAATTAGCCACGCTTCCTCCTCCATCAGCCCACCAGTTGTCGCACTGATGCCACCCTCTTTCCCAGAATTCTCTCCATACATGGTCTTCTCCAAGGTCATTTATTCCAACTGTTGGAATAAGAGCAGCCCTCTGAGCCGCCACGCTGAGCTGCTGTATTTCACCACAGAAACCATTGTGTTCATGGGCTATAACATTGGGCTGTCCCGGGCGGTCGCCAATGGCATACTGATTTATGGTTTTTCCAACCCAGTAATTTAGTGCTTCTATGGCAGTTGGATGGTTTTCCATGCTCCATTTCCATGTTCTGTGGGCTGGGGGGCGATAGGATTTGCCGTCCCATAAATATTTTATTCCATGAAGTTTTTCCATGAGAAGCGGGTATCCTATATCATTATGGTAAAAAAGGTATTCTCTCCAGAATTTGTCATACACCATTTCGGCGTCTTCAAAAGTTATTCTTGGATGAACAACATACCAGTAATATATATTCATGGGACAAGTTACATTCAACATCCTTCCATCTTCAAGTGTTGTATATCTAAGGGTGGAAGAACCATTTTCCATATCCAATATATCGGCGTAGTCAATATATTCGTCATTTTTGTAAAGGAATCTGACATCATCATATATGAGAGAGGGCGAGGGAATTCCATTGGGAGGGGATGTGGCGATGATGAAGGCGATTTCATCCACATACCTTTTACTGGAATTTATTATTAAATCCGCATATTCATCCTCCACCTTTTCAAATTGAAGAGCCAGCCTTTGCCTTATCCAAGAAGGCACCTTAGAGAGAGCCACCCTCTCTTTATAACTCAGGTTAAAATTTTCTTCCTTGAAATCGATTCCCTTCTGTGGAGAAAAATGGATGTAAAAATCATGTCCTGGTTTTATATAGACAGATTTTTCAAAGTGCCCTATGAAATTGCTCTTTGCTAAAGAATTAACGGGAGAATTATTTATTCCATATGAAGGTGCTATCAGGATTACAAGGATTAAAATCGCAACCCACAATTTCATGAAATAAAATATCGCGACCTTTATAAATTTAAGGCAGAGACGACTCAAAACATTTAAGTATATTTTTTTCATATCCCTCCATGAGGCATCAGAGATTATTTACCCCAGGTCCAGTGGAAGTAAGAGAAGAAATTTTACAGACCCTCTCAACTCCGCAGATTCATCATCGCTCTAAGGAGTTCTCCGCCCTTTACGCCAGAATTCAAGAAAAATTGCAGAAACTGCTATACACCCAAAATCCCGTGTTTTTATTCCCTTCATCAGCCACAGGCGCCATGGAGGCGGCGGTGACCAATGGAGTTAAAAGGAAATGCCTTAACCTTGTAAATGGGGCGTTTTCAAAGAGATGGCATGAGATTACAAAAATGAATGGAGTGCCCTGCGATGCCCTGGAGGTGGAGTGGGATAAGGCGATAAAGCCGGAGATGGTGGATGAAAAACTTGCCACGGGTGAATATGATGCTGTAACCCTTGTTTTCAATGAGACATCCACGGGTTTGATGAATCCCCTGCAGGGAATAGCAGATGTGGTGAGGAAATATGATGATGTTTTTCTTTTCGTCGATGCTGTCTCAGCCATGGCAGGGGTGAAGATAGAGGTTGATAAACTGGGTATAGATATGTGTCTGGCAGGTGTCCAGAAATGCTTTGCCCTTCCCTCTGGTATAACTGTTGCTTCCATAAGTGAACGTTTACTGGAAAGGGCAAAGGAAGTGCCTCCACGCAGTTATTATTTCAACCTCCCTCTCATGCATAAATATCATTTAAAAAATCAGACAAGGGTAACGCCACCCATACCTCACCTGTTTGCACTGGATGCTCAACTGGATTATATACTGAATGAGGAAGGGCTTGAGAACAGATTTGCACGCCATGAAAAAATGGCAAAAATAGTGCAGGAATGGGCAAGAAAGTATTTTGATATATTTCCTGAAAAAGGCTATGAATCAAAGACACTCACATGCGTTAAAAATACCAGGGGCATTTCTGTAAAGGATTTGAATGAGGAATTGATGAAACACTATGCAAGAATATCCAATGGATATGGAAAGTTGAAGGAACAGACATTCAGAATAGCCCATATGGGGGACACACAGATTCAGGACATTGAAGGATTGCTCGCTCTTATAAATGACATCCTCGGAATTGAATAAAGAAGAACTTCGCAGGAAAATAAAGGAGATAAGAGATTCTCTTTCCATCTCCGAAGTTTTGAAAAAAAGTAATGAAATAATTGCCCGATTGAAGGAGATGGCGATTTTCAGAAAGTGCAGGGTAATAGCCTGCTATATTTCTTTTGACAACGAAGTTTATACCCATGGTTTGATAAAGGAATTCATTTCTGAAAAGGAAATACTTGTTCCTGTAATCGCCAATGAAAGAAAACTCCTGCTATCTCATCTGAAAGACTGGAAAGAACTGGACAGTGGAGCATATGGAATACTCGAACCAAGAAAAAAATTTTTGAGATTGAGAGAATATGAGGAAACAGAATTAGTTATTGTTCCGGGCATAGCATTTGATGAAAAGGGAGATAGAATAGGATATGGAGGTGGATACTATGACGCCCTCCTGAAAAAAATGAATGCTATAAAGATTGCTCTTGCCTATGAATTTCAGGTTATGAAGGAAATACCCTGCGAAGAACATGATGTGAAAATGGATTTTATAATAACTGAGAAAAGAGTGGTGGAATGCAGGTGAGTGATTTCAATATTCAGTCATTTCAATTTATAATGGGGGCAAAAAAGCAGCATTTATTTCTTTATATTTTCTCTGTTTCTTGCATTCCATCTCAGAAACAATCTGCTAAGAATATAAGTTTATGCCACACATCAGAAATTTAGAATCATTTAAATATTATTTCCCTTTATGGAAAATAGGTGATATAAATGGGAGGGGAAAGACCTGGTGGAATAACCGTGCTGGCGATACTCTACGCCATTGAGGGACTTTTTGGCCTTGGAATGGGAGGAATGTTCCTGGCAGGAGGAAGCATGATACCTGGACTGGGCGGGAGCTTCATGGCAGCCTTCGGAATAGTGATGGTGATAATAGCACTGATTGACTTTGTTATAGCATACGGACTAT
>CAZTWM010000021.1:0-2251 GCA_964617935.1 uncultured Thermoplasmatales archaeon
TCATCTTCATCATACAAGCCCTCATGGCATGTCACATTCACATAGTTGTGAAGTGTTCCAAATGAAATTGCCTTTGCATATAATCGTATAACAATGCTTTCTCCTGGCGCCATCGAACCAAGGTTCCACTCAATCTCATTTCCATTAACACCAGCAGGAGAAGGCTCCGCACCTGTATATTGCAGTCCATTTATGAGTAAATCCTTCACAATTACATTGGTTGCAGAGGCGTCTCCAGCATTCATAACTGTAATTTCATATTCCACACTTCCACCATAATAAACAGGGTCTTCCACATCCCTCTTCTCTATATCCAGGAAAGGAGATGCCTGCGATGGGGGCGGGGTAACGGTTGTATCTTCTGTGTCCTCATCATATGAACCTTCATCACATGTGGCGTTTACAAAATTATGGATTATCATTTCCACATCTGTGTATTTCACTTCTGCTCTAACTGTAAATGATATGCTTGCATCTGGAGGAAGCAATGGCACATTCCATACAATGGTATTTCCTGATACAACTCCGCCATCTGAATCATTGATGATGAGCATATTGTCGTCATACACATCCGTAATTACAACATTGGTTGCGTTGGCATTCCCGTTATTGGAGAGAGTTATGGTATAGGTGAGTTCATTTCCTGCCTCCACTGGATTGGGGGATGAATATTTATCTATGGAAAGAGATGGGGAGGAATGGACTTCAACAATTGCATCTGCATCATCATTTACATTCTGGTCACAACTTATTTCAACATGGTTTATGAGTATGGTTCCATTCTGAAGAGGCTTATCGGTGAGCAAAGTAACTGTTATTGTTCCTGAAGAATAGGGTGGAAGAGAATCTATGAGCCATACATTATTTCCATAAACCGAATGGGGAGGACTGGAGGATACAAAGGTTGTATGCTCAGGATATGTATCTACTATTACAATTCCAGTTAGTTCAGCATCTCCAGTATTGCTGTAGGTGATTGTATAGGTTATTTCATCTCCCGCCTCTACCACTGGAGAAGATGGGACCTTTTCTATGGAAATGGATGGATAAGTAACTTTCGTGGTTTCCGTTGCATTTCCTTCTCCTGCATTTGATGAAGTATATGAAACTCTGTTAATCAACAAACTTTCTCCGCCGTCCATCGCCCTTCCGGTTATGTTTATGAAGATTTTCTCACCCACAGGAATTGTACCGATGGTCCATTTGTTATAAGTTCCTGAATCTGTTGCAGGAGAGGAAGAAACAAAGTTAAAGTTAGGATCATATTGTTCTAATACAACCACATCATAGGCAGGAGCATCTCCATCATTTTCAACTATTACGGTGTAATTCATCAATTCCCCTACATTTACTGGGTCGATGCTATCATGTTTTGATATTAAAAGATGCGAGGAAACAACCGTAACATTGGTGGGGTCATCTTTTGGAGGTGTGAGGGGATCATCGGTGGGTTTTTCATTATCATCGAAATAAACAAAGCCCTGATTGGAAATTATGGTACCAGAAGGCACATTATCTATTTTTACTCTGAAAGAGATGAACAGCGATTCTCCTGATGGAATTATTCCATTCCATACTATCGAATCGTTCAATTCATCATATGAAATTGTTCCAAATGATGAGAAGGCAGAGGCATCTACATAGGTGGTGTTATCTGGTATTTGGTCAACAAACTCATTTTCATCTCCATTTGTTATATTCAGCCCTCCTGTATTGTTTATCCATATTCTGTATTCCAAGATATCACCAGGCATGAGAGGTGGACCGTTTATATCCACTGCAGTTTTGGGGTCATAGATTTCATATGCAAGAACTGTAGTAGTAACCACGCTTTCTCCTCTCTTCTCGTCCATAGTATAATTGGCTGTATTGTAGATTATACTTCCATTTGAAATGTCATGATTAACGGTCGCATTTATGAAAAAGAGTTTCCAAGACTTAGAGGGTATGACGACATCGTTCCATGTGATTGTATCTCCATTGTCAGTGCCTCCTGCAGTGAAATTCAGAATGAAAAGAGAACTTTCATCATAATCATCCACCACCAACACGCCAGAAGCAGGCGTATCTCCTGTATTGGTTACATTTATGATATAATGAAGGATTCCTCCTGCCTTTACAGGGTCTGGGAAATCTGTTTTTGTGATAGAAAGGGATGCTGGAGAGATGACCGTTATGCTTGCAGTATCGCTATCCGTTACTTCTTTATTGAGGATATCTGCTCCTCTTGCATTTACAACATTGGTGAAAT
>CAZTWM010000021.1:2351-5913 GCA_964617935.1 uncultured Thermoplasmatales archaeon
TTTACTCCATGTTGAATTGTCTTTACTTACTTCCTTTGTTACATTTATTGAAGGATTTTCTTTTTCCACATCAGCGGTGTCCTCGTCCTTAACAATCCTGCCGCTGTCTTCGCCGACTGCAGTAACATTTACCCTATTGATGTTTACTCCATGATTTGGAGTAACTTCCAGTTCAATAAAAGTAAGTTGTGTGGAATCATCGATGTAACATAATACTCCCATTACTCCACCAATCGGCGGAACATAATTTTCGCCATTTGCAAGAGCATCATTGATAATCTCTTGGGTTTTTGGTGTGAAAAATCCAGAAGGATAATCTGGACTTGAATCTGCAAAATACCATATTGCTCCCTGTATTTCTTTCCAAGTCGCATCTGAAGGTTTATGATTGAGAATGTAATTTATCATATCCCAGTATTCATCATCGTTGGCAGAAGGCGGCATATTTGGATCATAACTTGAGTAAAGATTTACTTCATAATGATGACCTGGGTCAATGGATACTGTGCTATCGGCACACCATCCCACATACCAGCCATCGACTATCTCATATCCAGGCGGTATATTATATAGATGAGTATTGAAATAACTATGACTGCTGTTGGTAAAAACTTTCATATCCACTGGATTTTCTGGCAAATGGGGCTCTGGAACAACATTTGCATTAAATTCGATATAAATCCATTTGCCGGGAACTAAATGTCCACTAAATAACCATGTTATATTATTCCCCCATTTATTGGTTGGCTCCTGGGGTAAACCATTAACGGTTGCGTCCCCCGCATATTGCAGACAATCTGGAAGAAAATCAGTAACATTAATGTTGGTTAAACTTTCATCACCACTATTGTGGACACTGATATTGAATCTAACCCTTTCTCCTACATTTGCTTTTACTGACTTACTCCAACCATTACCAGCCCATACAGTTTTGGTGATATCAACAGCCGTATTGGGCGGTTCTTCACATGCAGGTCCAGTTATGTTTTGAGTGCAATTAAGTTGACCCGCCTTATATCCTGCCTTAACCGTGCCTTCTCCATAATATCCATCCAGCGTATATGAATAAGTGCGGCAGTCGTCTTTTCCAAGCCCAATATCCCATTTAATACCTCGAATTCCGAGAGTTGGGTCGGTGCCAATATCAACATCATGAGAGGGAGTATAACTTACAATTGCGGTTAAAGGAATACAGGGTGGTATCTCCAGTGTAAAATGGCTTAATTCTGGGTCACTACCAGTTCCACATACCCTATAAGTATATGTTGTCTGATCTTCTTCATCATCATATATTCGCCCAAGATAGGTAATTTCATAGTTGCAGGTAACCACCTGGAATTTTTCGCATATGGTATCTGCAAACTCAGTATAATCAGCCACCACCCTTACCCATCCTCTGCCGTGGTCGAATGGAGGAGCAATATAACCTGGTTGTGGATACGCTATATTATCCTTTAACCAATCACGGTTCTCATCTGTTATTCCTACGCCTTCGATATCAATTTCGTCTTGATCAGGCGACATTTCAAGAGTGGTAATGGCATAATTTCTGGCATCTATAGCACTTTCCTTCCCCTCCTCATATCCACACCAGGAACCTGAATGACCATCACAGCAACAGTTGGGTTCGCCATCAGTAACAATATTTAGGGCTTGTTTTGCACATGGACAGAAATTGGAGGAGTTTGCCAATGTGTCGGCAGCCAGCCGAATACCACAAGCTAATGGAGTAAATCCTCCCATTTTGGAAATGCTCCTTATCTGATCTGCTATAGATATAACATTTGTAATAGTAATAACTGTGGGTTCTATCTCAACCCGAGCGTGAGGATTAAACCCGCCAAATTGAATCACTGTTATCTCCACAGAACCATCCTGAGGAGTACAAGTCGGATTTTCAACAGCCTCAGCAAGACCATTAACCATAATAGACCATTCACTGCTGCTGATACTCCCTGAACCATCCAGAATCATGGCCAGCTGAACTCTCACTTGAGTATTAGGATTACCCGATTTAACCGCTGGTATAACGGCAACAAAAGACATTGTTATAAGTAACAACATTATTCCTACAGATGCTATCTTTTTTCTTCCACTTTTTCTTGATAGCCCGTTCTGTCTTCCTATTTTAATATTTTTAATATTTTTCATTTTTTACCTCCCGCTCATCGAACCAATCCTTCCGGATTCATTACGATGTTGGATTAATTTCGTTATCCAAACAATTAAATGTCGGGTATATAAAAACTACTAAAATAGCGTTTTGCTATCATAATATCTTTTATATCTTTTGTTCACAAAAACAAAAAACCTTTGTTAGCAATATATTAGCAATTTTTGCCATAAAGATTTTAAAAATCTCGTCCATAATGGTGCAAGGAGATATTATAAAATCAATTAATAAAAATTTAAAAAGATGCCCCTTCTGCGGAAATTATATGAAACATCATATATTCGGAGAGAGAGTTTACTGGACTTGCAATGAATGCAAAAATGGATTGATGACCTCGAAAAATGCTGAAATTGTTGCAGGATATATTCTGGAAGAATAACTTATAGACTTTCTATAAAATCATCCCAATGGGATGAGATGGAAAATTCTATTCCAGCATAGGATGATGAAAAAGAGGATGGCATGGGAAAATAGATTGATACGCCATCCATTATTCCATAACTTGAAATTATGATCTCATTTATTTCCTTCATGATTTCTCCTGCTATCTCATCCCCATATTGTTCATAGATCTGTTTTGCAAAATTATATAGGTCTATATAATTAAAGCTGAAGGATGATGACTCTCTCATGGAAAGAATTGCATTTTCATCAAAATTTTTCATGATATCGGCAAACGCATTTATTTTCTCTGTCATATTCCACACTCTGCTCAGATTCCACGATGCAAAGGAAGTGGAAAGATATCCGCTGTTTTCCTTATACTTTTCCACAATCATCCTACTTATCTCCTCAGGGGTTTTCTCCTCACTAATTGCATTAAAAATGGATTGATGGGGAATGGAGGAGGCAGGCAATGCCCCCTCACAAGCCACCATGTAATCTGCAACAGAGGACATTTCATAGGCAACTTCTAAGTTTCCCATATAGCATGCGGAAAACATGAGTATATCGATTTTTTTGTCTATAGCAGCGCGGATTTCTGAGAGGGTAAGCATGTCCCTATCAGTTTTGTCGAAACATACACCCATCCATCCATTTCCATGTCCCCATATTTCCAGCATGTAATGAGTGGATGGACATTCCTCAAAAACATATTCAACAAACTCATGAAGTGTATTTTCGTCCCCCATATTTAATTCCTGTGAATGAAAAACATTATTTATTATTTCCCAGCTCCCATTATGAACGTGATAAAATACTGTATCTCCATTCATATCACCATCAAATAAAATATATATGTTCCCTTTACTGTTCAAAATTTCGTTTAATTCATTTTTCGCATATGATACTAGGTTCCCTTCTCCATTAAGATATACCATTATTGTCCATCCGGAGCGATTGTTATCTGCCTCCTCCCTGTCATCTGTTTCATTGGAGGGCTCATTG
>CAZTWM010000021.1:6013-12728 GCA_964617935.1 uncultured Thermoplasmatales archaeon
GTTGTTGTGTCATCTGTTTCATTGGAGGGCTCATTGGTTGTTGTGTCATCTGTTTCATTGGAGGGCTCATTGGTTGTTGTGTCATCTGTTTGAGAAAAATGGGTGGTATTACTTATAAATGGTAAAATCAATTCATGAAGTCTCTCCCATATAGGAGAGGAAGAAAATTCTGAGAGAGAAATGCTACTGGCTATCCCTGAAGATAACAAAATTGCCGTCATGGCAATCATAAGGGCATACTTTGCTTTCATTTTGCTATCATTATGTAAATAAACCATGCTATATATAGTTTACTATCAATTTGCTATCAATCTTTTCAAAAAAATTAATTTATTTTCTTACTCTACCAACTTTCCCCCCACATATAGGACATATTTCATAATACTTCTCAAAAATTCTCCCGCAGGACTTGCATCTATACACCCAGTAAAATTTTTCTTTTATGCCCTCCTCAAGAATAGGTCTATATTCAATGCCCATTTCCCTTGCCACATTCTGGATTGCATAATCGTCAGTAAGCAACGTTCCTTTAAGGAAATATGCCAAGGCAAGTATTTCGATATCTGCCTCTGATAAACTTGCCATATCTCCTGTGGCGTCCGCCGCCCTCCTCACCTTCTTCAATGCCTCTTCAGAGGGCTTCATTATTTTGAGACCTTTTCCTTTCATGTATTCCAGCAGCCTCCAGGAGTGACCGCCGGGCTTTATTTCATCAATGACTTTTGGGGAAGTTGCCATTTCGCCATCAAAAAATATGCCGGAAAGGATGGCTGAAGTGTCCAGAATATAGAGCATTTTTATAACATCTTCATTTTCTTCTTGGCATATATAACGCCCACACCAAGTACAATGACAAGTGCTGCAATTATGTACAATCCAAATTCCTTTTTCTTTATTTCATGTGGATATGATGTTGCCCCATAGACAGTATGCCCATCTATATCCTTACTGCTCTCCATTGCCTCCGGCTTATCCCATGAATATTTTGGTGAGTATATTCTTAAATCGGGGTCACCAAAATAGCAAACATTCTCCTTTATATCCCACCACCATTGTTTCGTTAAATACCCTATGCTCGTATGTTTTATTCCATCTGCAAATGCCTTCCCGACAGGGTAGCCAAGAGCAAGATTTCTCGCAAATATTTCAAAGGCAAAGGCTGAATACCATGATGTCTCCCATGGATCTATGACTTGAAAAACGGTTCCATGCCTTATCAAAGCAAGATGAAGATAGGTATTGGAAATGAAGCAGGAGCCAGCAGCAAATCCAGCAGAATGGAGATTTTTCATTGCCTTATCCATCTGCAATCCATTATAATCTTTGGTTCTCAACCTTCCAAAAAGAACTGTTATTATTATACCGTCATATCCCGCCCTCTTGCCAATAGGGGTGTTCTTAATTATGGGCATGTCATGAAGCTTTGCAGGAACAACGTCCAAGCCCAGCAGTTTGCTCTGGCTCAGAACATCGGGTTCTTCAGTGGAGCCGTCCAAGTAGCCGGGTAAATAGATTTCATATCCTCTCCAGGGATTTGGTTCTATGGTTGGCAAGCTTATATTTATTCCAACAAATCCTGGAACACCATAGGGATCCCAGAATGCAAGCACTCCTGAATGGAGATGCCATCCATGGGTTGTCTCTTCCCACATTATTACACCTCTGTTGAGATTTTCCATTGTTGCTGAAAAATTGGTTGTGAAGGCAACATCATAACCAGCCTTCTTGAAATAAAATGGGTTTGTCTCACTTTCTGACATATCGGGCCAGTATGCCCCATATTTCCCATATCGGGCAAGAACATTATTATCTATGGGATTTGTGGAGGGGTCATAATATGGTGTTATTCCATCCACGCATGTATAATTAAATCCCCAGTACTGGCTTGCCCTCTCATTAAATCGATGACTGTAGGTAATCCATGAATTCAATACAGGATAATAGAATTTCTCTTCCTCACTCGGCTTTATTATTTTAAGCCCTCCACTCGGCATTCTCACACTCTTACTTCCATTTATCAGCAACACTCCATTTGGATTCAAAGCGGGATTGACAAATATTATTGCGGGGTAAAAAACGCTCCTCGCCGCCCAATAACTTGTATCAACGGGTGTGCCCAGTATTCTCCCGGGATATGCAACTCCCATGAATGTTCTGTCCCATGGAATACCAATATCAAATTCTCCCGCCACTGTTATGAGCGTTTCCTCCTTCCCCGGCTCATCAAGCCCGATTTTATCCAAGAAGTCATAAACTCTTTTACCGTTCAAATACATGTCCGCAACAGATGGAACTATATCCCTTATGGCATGTTTCTTCCACCATTCATTGTACCATACGACAGCGGTGGAAAGTTCTTTATGCATATCCACGGCAATTAAAGGACAGCCATGGTGGGCAGCCATATAGGCAGCGGGACCAATGTATAATGCCCCATCCTTCTCCCCTTCGGGCTTCAATTTTTCAACAAGCCAGTATGTCCATGGGTCGATGGTTGTGAAAACAATGTCATCCTTTTTTGTTTCATCCCTTATATAGTGATACATTGAAACAAGGTCATTAAACTGTAATTTTATATTGCAAATGCTGGAAAGGTCTTCTATGGCTGTGGAGTTTCCATTTAAATCAACAACAAAAACATTTCTTACTCCAAGTTTTTTTATGACATTTTTAACACCATCATGAAGTTTATCCGGCGGAGTATAAATGAGGGGGGCATTATTGAGGGAGGCAATTATTGCCCCCTCAGCAGCATCCATTATGTAATTTGCATCCTCTTTCTTCAATTTACTTTCCCATGAATATTTCAGTTTGTAACTTATGGTTCCATTTGCGGGTGTAAGTTGAACAATGGCAACCCTGTATTTTCCTTCTCCAAGCTGGTCAAGATGTAATTTCTGCTTGCTAACATCCGTTTCTGTTGCCATTCCAACCGCAGAACCATCTTTATCCAGCACAATCAACCCAAGTTTTGCATCCCCCTTCCAAGTTAGTTCAAAATCCACATTCCGAGCCATGAAAGGTGGGATTTCTTTCAGTTCTATCTCCTCACCGGGATAGAGGTCTATGTCTATCATATATGTAACCTTTCTCATGAGTTTATCAGCCAGAATCTGAAACAATGTTCCATGCTTCTCCCCCACTATACTCTTTGTCGGGATATCTGTTATCGCCGCCTTCCACTGCCCCGGGCTATAAACATATGTCTCAATATGCTCTGAAGGACCAACCATGATATTCCAGTTCTGCGACGCCGCCACCTCCATGAGGCTCCCATTATAGTTGCAATATAATTGCAAATCCGGGTCGGCGGATGGAAGTGTTACTCCTCCCTGAAGCATGCCGAGCGTTGCCATATATATAAAGTTTGGCAACCAGCTTATTGAGGGCCACCATAAATCGGCGGTGATGAATTTATACCCGCTGTCAACATAAAAATCATTATACTGGGGGGCAAGGCTGTCCTGTTTTATTCCCTTCAGTGTCAGGTGCTTTATTTCCTTTGCACCTATTTTTCCATCCACGCTGTATTCCTTCCTATCATAACTCCCGTAATTTACATCCCCCACCACCGCCACAACAGCAGTGTTGCTATAACTCCAGTCATGGAGTGCTATTTTTGAGGCAATGTCATATATATCATTACTTTTGATGTATGTATAATTATCAGCCTTCCATGGTTTGTCATCAACATTGATGCATTCAATTTCCTTCAACCCTTTATTGTATGCAGTCCAGTCCTCCATGAAATAATCCAAGCCCTGACGGTCATTCAGTGAAAGCATTGTTTCATTCCCCTTCACATAATCATTGTAGAAGAGCAGGGGATGGGAATAAATCCTGTTGGTTTCGGTATCATAAAATGTGCTTGCTGGAATCGCCGCCATATAAGCAAAATCATCCACCAAACTGTTCTCATCAAATTTTACAAAAGTTGCTTTTTTTAAGGGAACAACCTTAGCCCATGAAACTCCTTCGAATCCTGATGGCAATTTTTCCACATTTTCAGCCATTGCAGGCAACAGTAGTAGTGCGACTATAGCAAAGGGAATGACCTTCCTGAGCATGGTAATAAATGAGATATCAATATTTAAGTATTTCATGTATTAACTTTATGCTCAACTACACAAAGCTTAGGAATATTCAACAGAAGGAGAGGTCTTCGGCATTTTTAACAAATATAGGCACGGATTTTTATAAAGAAGCAGCAAAACACATAAAAGAGTTGGAGGAAAGAATGGAAGAGGAAAAAAGGAAAAATCCAGCATCAAAGAAGTTGGTTTTAATAGCAGATGAATTGAGGAATACCAAAAGAATATGGGAGAGTATATTTGAAAGAAGGGAGAAAAAGATAGTTCTGGCAGCCCTGGCGACGGTGAGGGGAGGCAAGGGAATGCCGGAGAACTTGACCAGGGAGGAAAAAATATTTTATGATGAACTGGTGAATTTGATGAAGGAATACAGGAATAAAATAATGGCTGGGGAGGAGGAAAGGGATGTGATGATAGTGAGGATTCTCAAGGACATACCCCACTTTGTGGGCAGTGATATGAAAAAATATAACCTGAAGAAGGAAGATGTGATTGCCCTCTCTCCCGAAATAGGAAAGGTGCTTGTGGAGAGAGGAACGGCACGGGAAATCAGGGCAGATTTTTGATTTCTTTAAGGAGTTTGGAGAGAATACTGCCCACCTTCCCTCTAAGTATATAATCGGCAATATGGGTTATGCCCGTATCATCTTCATTTATTTCTATAATAATTCCTCCCCTGTTCTTCACCATCCATGGAAGTTCCGCAGCAGGATACACCATGCATGAAGTTCCTGCCACAATTATAACATCGCATTTACTGGCATAATAAAAGGCTTTTAAGAGAGCATCCTTTGGCAAATCCTCACCAAAAAGAATAACATTGGGTCTTATCACTCCCCCACAATCACATCTTGGAGGCAGAGAATTCATGTCAATTCTTTCATAATTGTAACTCCTTCCACATTCCATGCAGTAAAACTGTTTCATATTTCCATGCAATTCTATTACCTTCTGACTCCCAGCCATTGAATGAAGGGAATCCACATTCTGTGTTATAATGGCATCCAGCCAGCCCATTTTTTCCATTTCCGCAAGTGCGAAATGGGCGGCATTTGGCTCAGCATCTCCAAAATTTTTTATCATATCTGCAAACATTTCCCATACCTTGGCGGGGTTCTCCATTAAGTTGTGTATATAACCATATTCTTCCATATCATATCTGCTCCACAATCCATTTTTGCTCCTGAAATCAGGTATGCCTGATTCAGTGGAAATTCCTGCTCCTGTAAGGGCTATAACGCATTCCGCATTTTTTATTTTTTCAGCAATCTCCCTCATGTGCCTTCCTTCCATCCCTCCAGATATTTTTTCTGCTCCCTGGTGAGTTTATCTATCCTTATCCCCATGGTTTTCAACTTTCTCCTTGCCACCTCCCTGTCTATTTTTTCTGGCACCGAATATACTTTATTCTCCAGCTTCCCCTTCATTTCCACAAGCCACGCTGCCACCAATGCCTGATTGGCAAAGGACATGTCCATTACTTCAGGAGGATGCCCCTCGGCGGCGGAAAGGTTCACCAGTCTTCCTTCTGCCAGAAGATATATCTTCCTCCCATCTTTCAGATGATAAGCCATCACATTCTTCCTCATCTCCTCCTTCTTTACTGCATTTTCCTCCAGCCACTCCACATTTATTTCGTTGTCAAAATGACCTGAATTGGCAACCACTGCCCCATCCTTCATATTTTTCAGGGCGGGGGCGTCTATAACATGCTTATTGCCAGTGACAGTGACAAATATATCTCCAATTTTTGCTGCTTCCTTCATCGGCATCACTCTGTAACCATCCATCGCCGCTTCCAACGCCTTTATCTCATCAACCTCACATATGATGACTTTGGCTCCCATTCCCTTTGCCCTCCTCGCCAGTCCCTTGCCGCACCATCCATAACCGGCGATAACAAAATTTTTACCTGCAAGGAGCAGGGAAGTTGCCCTCAATATGCCGTCGATGGTGCTCTGCCCTGTTCCATATCTATTATCAAAAAAATGCTTTGTCATGGCATCGTTGACGGCGACGACAGGATATTCAAGCACTCCTTCCTTTTCCATTGCCCTCTGTCTCTTAACCCCTGTGGTTGTTTCTTCAGTTCCTCCAATAACGTTTTTTATAAGACCTCTTTTTTCCGTATGAATCGTTGTTATCAAATCCCCTCCATCGTCCATGGTGATATGCGGCTTTATTTTCAGCACTTCCTTTATGCACCAGTAATATTTTTCATGATTTTCTCTCCATGCATATACATGAATTCCTTCCTCAGCCAGATGGGCGGCGACAGCGTCGTTGGTGGAAAGGGGATTTGAGCCGGCTAATGCAACGACGGCGCCACCTGCCTTTAAGGTTTTTATGAGAACAGCCGTTTCCTTGGTAACATGGAGGCAGGCTGCAATTCTTACGCCTTTCAGGGGCTTTTTTCTCTCAAAATCCTTTCTTATGTCCATGAGAACGGGCATGTGTTCTTCAGCCCATCTGACCAGTTTTTCTCCCTCGCCTGCAAGTTTGATATCCTTAATTTTATATTCCATAAAAAGGGATGTGTTCAAGGTTTAATTATTTTGTTGTAGCCATTGATGACAAAAAAAATCTTTAAATACCAATCAACATTATAAATCAGAGGCATTGAA
>CAZTWM010000022.1:0-12590 GCA_964617935.1 uncultured Thermoplasmatales archaeon
TCACGAACAATAAATTTTATAAATAAGTTTCATTATACTAACAAAGTTTGGGTGATGAAACATGCACAGATATATGAAGGAAATATACAGGGCTTATGAAGCAGGTATTCCCATAGTAGGCCCTACCCAGATTGCAAAATCATTGAATGTTAGCAAATCAACTGCCTATCAGATGTTGAAACATCTTGCCCAACTCGGTTATGGTTTTTATCTGGAAAGAAAGGGTTTTGTGGTAAATAAAAAAGGAATAGAGGAAGCAAAGAAAATAATGAGGAAACATCGCATTCTGGAAAGTTTCTTGGCTGATAACTTTTCCATGGAAGCATGCAAAGCCTGTAAGGAAGCAGATAAAATAGATGGATGCATAGGTGATGATGTCATTAATATGATTGAAGAAAAATTTGATTATAGGGTGTGCCCATGTGGAAATACAATACCAAAATGAGATATATACCATTGGCGATGGTCATTATTCTATTTTTCCCCTCGGTTTATGGAATAAATGTTGTTGTTTCCATACCAGATTTTGAACCAATTGTAAGGGAAATAGGAGGAAAGGATGTGAACATATCTATCCTCCTTCCTCCAGGAACAGATCCCCACTCCTTTTCTATTACAGAAAAAGATGTGGAAAAGATAAAAAATGCCGATATAATAATGCTCGCCAATTCCAATCTTCTTTCATATGAAAAGGCAATAAAAAGCAATTACAATAAAGAATATCTGGATTTTCCCGATTATGAAAAAAACGGTGCCGTGTTGCTGGATTTTGGGGATTTCCAAAATAATCCTCATGGATACTGGTTATATGTTAACAACTCCATTGCTATAGCATCAACCATTTGTGAAAAGCTCTCTGAAATTTTTCCTGATAAAAAGGATTTCTTTAACTCCTCTCTTAACAAATTCAAAGAAACATTGAGGGAGGCGGAGAACAATACTATGGAAATGATGAAAGAAAATAATCTTTATGGAAAAAAGGTTGTGGCGATGGTGCCTGGCGTCTGCTATATTGCAAAAAATATGGGCTTGGATGCGGATGAAATTCTGCTTGCAGAGGGAACGGCATCGGTTAGCCCACAAAAATTACAGCATGTGAAGGAAGGGTTGAGGAAGGGAGAATATGCTATGATTATTGTGCCGTCTTTCCTCAAAGATGCAAAAGCGGGAGAGATTGCTCGTCAGATTGCCAGAGATACCAACTCATCCATAGCATATGTGAAATTTGCCACAGGGGGAAACAGTTATATCAACATCTTTTACTATAATTCAATGGAAGTTATATCTGCAGGAAACAGGAAGGTTGAAATGGAGAGGTATGATGCATGGATGTTTTATCTCATTGCCCTCCTTCTCCTTCTTGCTGTGGTTGAAGGCATATTAATTTATGAATGCAGGAGGATAAAATGATAAAGGTGGAAAATGTAAGTTACTCATACAACGGAAAGGAAGCATTGCATGATATTTCCTTTTTTACCAAAGATGAAATGGTTGCCATAATGGGCCCCAATGGCTCAGGGAAAACAACTCTGGTTAAATTAATGGTGGGAATGTTAAAACCTTACACTGGAAAAATAGAGATTTTTGGTAGAGAACCTGAGAAAGCAAGGAATCTAATAGGATACATGCCCCAGAGAGATGCCATTGCAAAGCACATCCCCATAAGAGTTGGAGATATAATGATGATGGGAGTGTCAAAAAAAAGATTTCCTTCGGGAGAGGAAAAAGAAAATGCAAGAAAAGTTCTTGAGGAGGTGGGCTTGCTTCATCTATGGGAAAAAAAATTTTCATCTCTCAGTCAGGGACAGCAGCAACGCATCATGTTTGCAAGGGCACTGGCAAAAAACCCTTCCCTCCTTATCCTTGATGAACCATTTAATGCTGTGGATGTTCCGAGCAGAAATAAAATGCTTGAAATCCTTAAGGAAAGGAAGGAAAGAGGGATGGAAATTGTGACGGTGGTCCATAACATAAATCCCATACTTCATCAGATAGATAAAATTCTCCTCCTCAATAAAAAATGCATATCCTTTGGAACACCCTCCCAGGTACTCACTTCAGAAAATCTGAGAGAAGCATATGGAGCAGAGATTCAGATGGTGACATGTGAGGAAGGATACTGCCATCCTCTAATCGGTGATGAACATGCTGGATGAATTCATAATAAGGGCAATAATAGCAATAATCCTCCTTTCCATAAACGCATCCTTGGCTGGTTCTTTCACCATATTTAAAGATGTTCCTTTTCTCGTGGCTGGCTCCGCCCATGCCGCCCTGGCAGGCGCCGCCCTCTTCATAGCCATTGCTGGATGGATTACCATGGATCCTTTCATAGGAGGGGTAATTTTTGCTATTTTCATCGCCCTTTCTGCCTCCAAGGCAAAGCAGGCAAATGTGGCAATAGGAATTTCCTTCGCCTTTTCCATGTCCCTTGCAGTCCTTTTCATCTCCCTCATAAAGGAGCAGGCAGCCAGGGTATGGGGTCTCCTTTTCGGAGATTTGTTGCTGCTCACCAACCATGATATTCTGATAATGTCCACCTTCACCACCCTCCTGCTCATCATATATCTCGTCTTTGGGAGAGAATTCCTTTTCATATCCTTTGATAGGGAAGGGGCAGAAGTGAGTGGGATAAATACCTCTCTTTTCAACCTCCTCCTCCTATCCACAATTTCGGTGGCAACAGTGGTGGCAATGAAGGCGGTGGGCGCGATTCTGGTATATGCCATGCTGGTGGCTCCTGCAGCAGCCGCCAACAAAGTTGCGGATGGTGTGAATAAAGTTTTTTTCATGGCAGCCCTCTTTGCACTCCTTTCAGGGTTTGCCGGTCTCATAATAGCCCTTTATCTTCCTTTCTCGCCTTCCGCCATCGCCGCCATCATGGTGACTTCCATATACTTTTTTACGCTCAAAAAAGATTAAGAGGAATGGTTTTATAATGAGGGAGAATGGGTATTGTGAAATATGAAATGCCCAAGAATTCGTTCTACACCAAGCGGCTTGCTGAAGGTTGCAAACTCTGCCAGGAGGGTGCAAAACTTGTTCTCCTTATAACAGGATTGTGTAAGGCAAACTGTTTCTACTGCCCTCTCTCGGAGAGAAAAAAGGGAAAGGATGTGATATATGCGGATGAGATGCCAGTTGAAAAACTGGAGGAAATTCTGGAGGAGGCGGAGTTGATAGAGGCAAAGGGGACTGGAATAACGGGAGGAGACCCTCTGGTAACATTGGAAAAGAGTGTAGACGCCATTCATTTACTCAAGGATTATTTTGGAGAAAAACACCATATTCATCTTTATACAGCCACCCTGGATTTTAATAAAGTAAAAAAGCTGGAAGAAAATGGGCTGGATGAAATACGGTTCCATCCAAATCCTGCAACATGGAGAAAAATAGAGAGAACAAGTTTTAAAAAACTGGTGGAGAGGGTGGAAATGGATAAGGGGATGGAAATTCCTCTTATCCCACATTTAAAAGAAGAAACAATTCATCTTCTCAGAGAAGTGGATAAATATGGGCTGGATTTCATAAATCTGAATGAATTGGAATTTTCCATAACAAATCTGGATGCACTCGATGCCCTTGGATACAGGGCAAAAAATGATGTATCAGCAGCCGTTAAAGGAAGTGAGGAAATGGCATATGAGATTGTGGATATGGATTTGGTAACCCCCATACATTATTGCTCCGCCTCCTTCAAGGATGCCGTGCAGTTGAGGAAAAGAATAGAAAGAAGGGCAAGAAATGTGGCAAAACTGTATGAAATAATTACTGAAGATGGCACACTTCTTAAAGGCGTTATAATGGCTGAAAAGGAAAGGATGGAGGAAATAAAAAGAGAGTTTGAAATAGAAGATAATCTCATTTCCTGGAATGAGAAAAAGGGATGGATAGAAACCTCTCCTTTCATATTGGAAGAAATTGCGAATTATCTGCCCTATAAATGTTACATCGTTGAAGAATACCCCACTGCTGACCATCTGGAAGTGGAGAGGACACCATTAAACTGATTTTAAAAGGTTTTTGAACTGGAGAGCATTTTTTAACATAAAAATGTTGTTGAAGAGGCAATAGGCATCTTTTCCTTTACACATCCCATATAACTTCCTTAATTCATCCATACTGTATTCATAATTATATCCTCCAATTCCATGGAGACGGTAATATTTGGGGAAGCCATAAAAACTTTCATTTTTAAAGGGATCGACACAGTGAATTAGATTAAATTCCCTGCATATGTCAATTATTGTCTCTTTTTTCCATTTGCCCCTCACCTCCCAGGCATAACTGAATTCTCCTGATATGGAAGAAAAAAATTCTCTTATATTTTTTAGATTCTCCTGGCTTTCATGAAAGGAAGGGGGACATTGAAAAACAACTATTTTTGCTCCAAGAGATAAAGCAAATTCCTCACATTTATCCCATGCTTCAAAGACCTCTTTTGTGGGCTTAAAAAATCCATAATTTTTTTCATCTCCTTCAATTTTTATGCCCGCCTTGCGGTATGTGGGGCTTTTGGGAGTATGAGTAATAATCTGCCATGCCTTCATTGCAAACTCAAAATTATCTGGTGCTTCTTTCCTCCATTTTTTTGCTGTCTCCACGGAAGGCAATTTGTAAAAGGTTTTTTGAATCTCCACCACATCAAAGTTTTTGAGATAATCTTCCCTCCTCCCTCTGAAACCGCAGCAACCCACCTTTATCATTTAATTTTAAATGGAGGGCAATTTAAATTTTTATTTCTTCTCTGGTTTTGGAAGATATATATCAAAAATTGTTCCCTTTCCATCCTTGGGCTCCCTTAATTCCATATGCCCTCCATAACTCTCCACTATTGTTTTCACCAGATATAATCCAAGGCCACTTCCCGGGCTATCTTTTCTTTTTACTCCTGGCATAAATATATTTTTTCTTACCTCACTTGAAATTCCTGTGCCATCATCCTCTACGGAAATTCGGTAAAATGTCTTCCCGCCTCTTTTGACTTCGCCACCATAAATTTTTATTGTTTTACACTGAGAATGAATTATGGCATTCTGGATAAGATTGGAAAAAACATTTTCTAAAAGAGAGTCAGCCATCAAATAACCTTTTACCGGGACATACTTTATCTTGATTCCTTTATTTTGTGCCTGTTGCCTTAGGTATTTTATCACCTTGGAAATTACTTTATTTATCTCCACTTCATAAAATTCCCTTTTTCCACTTATTTTATGGAGATTTCTTATGGTAGCAATCAGTTCATTACTGGAACTTACCGCCTTCATGGCATCTTCCACCATGGCTCGTTGCTCCTCATCAAGATTGCTCTCACTCAGCAGTTCAAGATTCCCCTGAATTATGGTATTTTTATTGGCTATATCATGGCGCAGGAGGGAATTATAAAATTCTCTTTCCTCCTCCGCCTCCTTCCTTGCTGTTATGTCCCTATAAATGGCAAATATTCCCACCTGTTTTCCCTCTATGAATATGGGGGAACCCAGTATGGATACATATACTGTGGAACCATCCTTTCTTTTCCTCTCGCCCTCCGCCCTTATTACCTTTCCATTAATTACCTGTTTTGTTATTTCCTTTCCTGATTTCTTTTCAGATTCAGGGAGTATAAAATCATCAATATCCTTGCCCTTTAGTTCATCCAGTTTATATCCAAACAATCGTTCAAAAGCAGGATTTATATCTATTACATGATGGTTTTCATCAAGAGATACAATTGCTTCTGGAGAATTTTCAAAGAGAGCCTGGAAATATGTTTTTTGTTTTCTCAGTTCCTCCTCCACCTTTTTTCTCTCCTCTATATCTCTTATCGCCAGAAATCCTCCAATAACCTCATTGTTCCATATTATCGGGGATGCATTTATCTCGGCAACAATCCTTTTGCCATCACCATAAATCTCCAGTTCCATTCCCATAAATTTTTTGCCCCGCATCAATTTTCTAAAACCAGAAAGAAAGGTTTCCCTGTAAGGGAGAGCAACAAAATCTATAAATTTTCTCCCCATAATTTTCTTCTCTGGCATATCAAGAATTCTGCAAAAATGTTCATTGGCATAATCCACATTGCCTTTATTATCTATTATGCATATCCCCTCGCTGGCTGTCTCCGCCAGTATCCTAAAATCAACCTCACTGACGCTCTCCACAGCCAGTTTGAATTTGAGGATGGCGTAAATTATGAGAGAGATGGTGATGAAATCTAAAGAAGAGCCAAGGGGAAACTGTGCCATGTTGAAATTATTCACCATTATTTCATACGAGAGAAAGGAAAGAAATGCATTTGCCGGTATGGCAATTAATAAATACAGGGACTGCCTCCTCTTGATACCAATATTATTGGAATATGAAATGTAGAATAGCCAGGTGGAAAACAGAGTGAAAAATAATCCAATCCAGGAATTTATGTAAAACAGGGTTTTGTCATAAACAGGTTCAAAACCTATCATTCTATAGACAATGCCCTTTACATAATAACCCCTGAAAAGAAGGAAAGCAAGTAACATGGATGGAATATATGAAATGAGATAATATTTTCTTTTAAAGAACCGTGTATAGGAAATCGCAAAATGAAAAATTACGGGAGGGACAAATATTATTCCAAGAGTACTGATTTTTCCCCATAAAATATTTCCTTCGCTTAGATTTGTCATTAAAATACCAATATTCCATATAGCACTACTTATACATATCAAGGAGAGAGGGAAAATATAGGGTCTTCTGGGCTTGATAAAGAAAAGATATGCCGTCACAGATATTAAAGTTGCGGAGGAAATTATGGTTGGAATTAAATATATCTGGTTCATGTTCCTAAATCAAAATTTTACATTATGTATAATAAGTTTTATATTTTTAACAGATTGGGGAAAAATGCAATAATAATGTCGGGGGCGGGATTTGAACCCGCGACCTCCTGATTGCCCAGCGAACCCTTGAGCTGTGCTTATGAGTCAGGCGCTCTAACCAGTCTGAGCCACCCCGACAACCATCTTTAATACTGCTTTCCATATAAAAAAATTGCTTCATGATGGGTGAAAATTTGTGCTTTGCCCTTTTCATATTTCATAATAATATTCACCTATGGACTTCTGCTGTCTGTCCAAGGTTGAACCTATTTTATTAACCCTGGGTCTTTTACTCTCCTCATCTCTCCTGAAAGTTATACCTATGTCTTTTAGGAAAAGATTCATTCCATCCCTCAAACTGAAAGGTCCATTGGCAATGCCCCTCTTTCCAGGTTCTCCCTGAAACACCATTAAAGACTGACTCACCATATCGATGAAGTAAACATCATGTTCCACCACCAGCGCCGCCTTCGCCTCCTTTTCCATTACTCTTTTTATCACCTTTGCTACCTTCATCCTTTGCTTTGCATCCAGATATGCTGATGGCTCGTCCAGTAAATATATGTCTGCCTCCATGCTGAGGGAAAATGCCACCGCCACCGTCTGGAGTTCTCCTCCTGATAACTCGCTCATTTCATTTTCCATAAGTTCGTTTATGCCCAGAGGACGAAGGACTTCATTTCTGTAAAGAGAATGGAATTTGCTTTTATTTTTCTCAAATAAATCTTTTACCTTGCCTTCCCCCGCCTTTATATATTGTGGCTTGTAACTCACCTTCACATTTTTATTTATCTCCCCTTCTGTGGGCTCCAGAATGCCAGCCAGAATTTTAACAAAGGTGGTTTTCCCTATGCCATTCGGTCCCAGCACCCCCACCACTTCCCCCCTATAAATTTCCCCTGGATTTACTTCCAGTTGAAAACCCTCGTATTTTTTTATAATTCTGCCAAAGGATATGAGTTCCTCCCTTTCTCCCATTTCTCTTGGAGGATGCTTCTCAAATTTTATCTCCTCTCCAAATCTCACATTTTCCTCCTTTAAATAGCCAGAAAGATAGAGATTTATTCCATGCCTCACCGTTTTTGCCCCTGCAACTATTCCATATACTCCCTTCTTACCATATAAAATATGGACAACATCTGCAAGGAAATCAAGTATGGCTAAATCATGCTCCACCACCACCACCATTTTTTCTTTCGCAAGCTCCCTTATTCTTTTTGCCATCTCCAGACGATTTTTTATATCAAGATATGAGGAAGGCTCGTCAAAGAAATATATGTCCGCATCCTTCTCCATGGCAACGGTTATGGCAATTTCCTGCAATTCCCCTCCAGATACAGCATCCATTCTTCTATCCATTATATCCTCCAGACCATGTCCCCCCACCCCCATTTCCTGTATGAATTCCGAAACGGTTCCTTTATAAAGGGAAAGTCTGTCAATATATTGTGGCTTATAGGAAACCTTTAAACTTCCATCCGCCACCCTACTGAAAAAATCTGCATATTCTGTCCCCCTCCACTTTTCTATTATCTCATCCCATTCCATTTCTTTTTCAACAATTCCCATATTGGGCTTTAACTTACCCGACAAAATCTGAAGGGATGTTGTTTTCCCTATACCATTCTCCCCCAGAATTCCCACCACCTTTCCCTTTCTCGGCAATGGAAGGCGGAAGAGGCGAAAACCGTTCACTCCATACTGATGAACCACATCCTCCTTCAATTCTTCAGCAAGGTTTTCAATGTGAATGGCATTGAAAGGACATTTATGAACGCATATTCCACATCCAACACATAACTCCTCTGAAATGGTGGGCTTTTCCTCTCCTTCCAGAATCTCTATTGCCTTAACACCCCCTCTCACCCTCGGACAGTATTTTATGCATTCCAGAGAACATTTCTTTGGCTGACATCTATCCTTATCTATTACTGCAACCCTCATTTCCATCACATGCTTTTCTTTGCTTTTTCTGCATAATACACTATTTTATCCAATGCATTCACCATTATTTCAGGCTCTTCAAAGGCAGGTATTCCCATCTTAGAAAGGCGTTTTTTCTGCTCTTCCACAAACTGCCCGCCCATGGAGATGGAAACATAGAATCTCTTCCTTTTTTCCAGTCCTTCATAAAGTTCATTCAGAGTTTCTGCAAGAGGAGCATCCTGAAAAACGAAAATGAGGGAAATTATGTCCGCATCACTCTCATCTATTGCCTTCAGGTAATCATGGGCAGTGGCACTTCCTGTTAGGTCTATCAACTTTCCGAGTTTTAAATTCTTTTTATCCTCCATGAAATCGCAGGCAAGGACGCTGGGTCCTGCACCATTGGTTATCATATCCATTCTGTTGCCTCCTGGCAATCCCTGCATTGACATTATTTTTATTATTCCAAAAAATTCTTCAAAGTTATGGGCAAAGATGATATTCTTCTGCCTGCATGCTCCTTTGAATATCTCATAATTTGTAGCCATGGCTCCTGTATGGGATGTTGCCGCCTTCTGCCCCAATTTTCCCCTTCCTGCCTTTAATATTATAATGGGTTTGCTGGCTTTTCTTTCAAAAAACTCCCTGTTTATCTCCTCAACATACATGGCAATAATTTCTGTGTCTTTATCTTCCTCCAGATATTCAGCCAATTCAACTTCATTCACATCGCTTCTGTTACCATAGGAAACAAATTTGCTCACTCCAATGCCTTCTTTTGCAAAGGTTTCCAGAAGAGCAATTCCGAATGTGCCCGATTGGGTAAGAATTGCCACACTTCCAGAAGGGGGCAATTGCATATTTTTCTGAAAGAATGTATTGAATCGATTTTTTCCATTAAAAACACCTATGCAGTTGGGACCTATAATCCTTATTCCATATTTCCCTGCTGTTTCCACCAGTTTTCTTTCTATATCCTCTCTCCCCACCTCTTTAAACCCTCCCGAAATTATCACAGCATTCTTTACTCCCTTCCTTCCACATCTTTCCATCACTTCCACACATCTCTCCGCCCCCACTGCTATGACAGCAAGGTCAATGCTTCCTTCTATTTCATCAACACTCGGATAACATTTCCTCCCCATTATTTCTTCGCTCTTTGGATTTACAGGATATACCTCCACCCCGCTTTTAATAACATTTTTCAAAATTTCATAACCTATTTTTCCCTTTTTGCTGGATGCACCTACCACCGCAACAGTTCTGGGATTGAAGAATTTCTCCATAATTACTCTTCGCTCAAAACCACCACATCTTTAACAGATTTTACAGACTCGAAAGGAAAGAGAAGATAACCCTCATCATCCTGATGATAAAGGCGTGGATCTATTTTATCCGATGGTTCCACTATTAAATCCAGTAGTTTTCCCGTCCTCTCATCCACCGTGATATTCCTTATTATTCCAAGATAAAGTCCCTCGCTGCTCATAACCTTTCTGCCCTTCAATTCATTCTCCATCATCTTCATTTTAATCACAATGATATGGTTTTCTGCTTTTTAAATTTGTGGTTTGGGTTACATAACCTCTATTCCCTTCCTTATCTCCCTTCTCTGCAAGCCCTTACCCAGTTTCTTCTCCACTTCCATATAGTAATCCAGCATTTCCTCATCAATGGATGGATGAACGTTCTCCATTGCCTTCATGAAATGCTCTCTCTTCACTTCCTTGGCATCGATGTTTTCCCTCAATGCCATCATGCCCGCTTCCCTGCATATTCCCTCTATATCAGCCCCCACATATCCCTCTGTCAAATCGGCAAGTTCTTCGATGCTCACATCTTTGGCAAGGGGCATCTTACTGGTATGGATTTTAAATATTTCCATCCTCGCTTCTTTATCAGGTGGTCCGACAAAAATGAGTTCATCAAATCTTCCAGGTCGCAGAAGGGAGGAATCTATTATGTCAGGACGATTGGTTGCCCCTATAACAACTATATCCCTCAATTGCTCCAGCCCATCTATGGAAGTAAGAAGTTGATTCACCACAGTTTCCGTCACCCTGCTTCCTTCATAGCTCCCTCTCCTTGGAGCAAGGGAATCGAGTTCATCAAGGAATATGATGGACGGGGCTGTCTGCTTAGCCTTCTTGAATAATTCCCTTATTGCCTTCTCACTTTCCCCCACCCACTTACTGAAAATCTCCGGACCTTTAATGGAAAGGAAATTTGCCTGGCTTTCCGTTGCTACTGCCTTGGCAAGCAAAGTTTTTCCAGTCCCTGGGGGACCATATAAAAGTATGCCCTTGGGCGGTCTTATCCCTATCCTTTTAAAAACCTTCGGATTTTTGAGGGGCCATTCCGCCGCCTCTATGAGACGCTGCTTCACTTCATGCAATCCTCCCACGTCCTCCCATTTCACCCTGGGTATCTCCACCATTACTTCCCTCAAAGCAGATGGCTCCACCGACTTCAATGCCTCCTTGAAATCATCCATTTTAACCATCATTTCCTTCAGTATTTCCGTTGGTATAGGCTTGTCAAGGTCTATTTTTGGAAGATACCTTCGCAAAGCACTCATCGCTGCCTCCCTCGCCAGGGCAGCCAAATCAGCACCAACAAATCCATGGGTTACATCCGCAAGTTCATCTATATTCACATCCTTGGCGAGAGGCATTCCTCTTGTATGAATCTGCAGGATTTCCTTCCTTCCTTTTCTGTCAGGCACTCCTATCTCTATTTCCCTGTCCAGCCTGCCTGGCCTCCTCAGAGCAGGATCCAGGGAATCGGGACGGTTGGTGGCACCTATCACTATTATCTTCCCTCTTCCCTTAAGTCCATCCAGAAGGGTGAGAAGTTGCGAAACCACTCTCCTCTCCACCTCTCCATGCACTTCCTCTCTTTTTGGAGCAATGGCATCTATCTCATCTATGAAAATGATGGAGGGGGCATTTTTATCTGCTTCCTCAAATGTTCTCCTTAAATTTTCCTCACTCTGCCCGTAAAACTTACTCATTATTTCCGGACCATTAATGGTGAAGAAGCTCGCTCCTGATTCATTTGCCACAGCCCTGGCTATGAGAGTTTTTCCAGTTCCTGGAGGACCATAAAGCAGAACACCTTTGGGCGGGTCTATACCGAGACGTTCAAATAATTCAGGATGCTTCAAGGGGAGTTCTATCATCTCCCTTATCTTCATTATTTCATCTTCCAGCCCACCTATGTCCTCATAGCTCACCTGTGGCAGTTTAAGCATTTCTTCCTTCAAAGGCTCTTCCTTCACCACTATTTCAGTATCCTCTCCTATCAGAACAATTCCTTTTGGCTCCGTTTTCACCACTCCAAATGGGAGAGAATTTCCAAAAAGCGCTATTCCGGGAATGACAATGGTGTCTCCTGCGGTAACAGGTCGCTTCAGCAAGCCACGCCTCACCAGATTTTCTATCCCTTGCCCAAACTGGATTCGCTGGCTCCTGGAAATGGCTGGGGCAATGACAACGCGCTGCGCCATCTTTGGCTCCGCCTTTCTCACTATGACTTTATCCCCTATTCCAACTCTTGCATTCTTTCTTGTGAGATTATCTATCCTTATTATCCCTCTCCCCTCATCAACGGGGCGGGCTCTCCATACTATGGCTCCCGTTTTCCTTCCCCCCTCTATCTCAACAACATCTCCAGGAGAAATGCCCAGCTGTAATCTCGTTTCAGCATCCAGTCTGGCTCTTCCCGCACCAACATCCTGGCTCAAGCCTTCTGCAACCCTTAACACCACTTCACTCATTTTCCACCTAATTTATCATGAAATACTCATATTAATTTCTTTTGTTC
>CAZTWM010000023.1:0-12524 GCA_964617935.1 uncultured Thermoplasmatales archaeon
TATGTTCTCCCACATTGGGTATGCCCAGTGCATATATAAAACGGGCGAGATTCTTCTCCTTACTCTTTTTTATGGCATCTATCAAGTTTTCTGCCGATTTCTCAGCAAATCTCGGCAAATTCATCAAATCTCTTTTTGTTATTCTGTATATATCGCTTATTCTTTTTATGAGCCCCTTCTCCACCAGCATGTCCACCGTTTTTCCTCCAAGCCCTTCAATATCCATGGCATTTTTGGAGGCAAAGTGTTCTATACTCCTCTTCAATTGAGCAGGACATGAAAGTCCACCAGTGCATCTATAGTAGGCTCCTTCCCTGACAACATGACTCCCACATACAGGGCAGCGTGTAGGCATTTCAAATTTTTTCTCCTTTCCAGTCCTTTTTTCCTTAATTACCTCTATAACTTCAGGTATAACATCTCCCGCCCTTGCCACCTTCACCCAATCTCCTATTCTCACATCCTTCTCTCTGACATAGTCTTCATTATGAAGCGTTGCTCTTGAAACCGTGACCCCTTTAACATCCACAGGCTTTAATAAGGCAACGGGCGTTAGAGTGCCTGTCCTCCCCACACCAACCACTATATCCATAACCTGTGTCACCTCCTCTCTTGGAGGAAATTTATAGGCAATTGCCCATCGCGGGGAGCGGGTTTTTGCGCCGAGTTTTTCCTGGTAATCCAGTCGATTTACTTTTATAACAACCCCATCTATTTCATATCCCAAGGTATCCCTTTTCTCCTGCATTTCTCTGTGATATTTTATTGCCTCCTCCACATTTTTACACAACCTTATGTTGGGATTTATCTTCAATCCCCATTTTTTTAACGTATGCAATGCATCCCATTGCGTCTCTATCTCCTTACCACCTTCCTGATGCATTATCTCATAGAAAAATATATCCAGGGGTCTCTCCGCCGTTTCTCTCGGGTCAAGTCTGCGGAGGGAGCCGGCGGCTGCATTCCTGGGATTTGCCATTGGTTCCTCCCCTCTTTCTATCAATTCTTTATTATATTCCTCGAAATCCTTTATGTGCATTATCACCTCCCCCCTCACGGCAAGCATCCTTGGAACATCCATCTCCTCTCCCCGCAAAATAAGGGGCACGGCTCTTATGGTCTTTATATTTTCCGTTACGTCCTCCCCCTCCACTCCATCTCCTCTCGTTGACCCTCTAACATATCTGCCTTCTTCATAAATCAATTCCACACTCAGTCCATCCAGTTTTGGCTCAGCCACATATTCAACGTTCTCCACCCCCAGTTCTTTTTTCACCCTTCTGTCGAAGGCAAGCATCTCCTCATCATTCTTTACAGTATCCAGACTCAGCATTGGTTTAACATGGCGAACATTTCTGAACTCTCTCGAAGGAGGAGCCCCAACACGCTGCGTTGGAGAATCAGGAGTTATAAATTCTGGGAATTTTTCTTCTAATTCTCTCAATTCTTCCATTAAAGCATCATATTCTGCATCCGATATCTCGGGTTTGTTGAGAACGTAGTAAAGATAGTTATGCCTCCTTATTTCATTACGCAGCCATTCAATCCTCTTCTTTGCCTCCTCTCTGGTGAGATTCTTCATATTTTAAAATGAATATGCATGAATAAAAAGATTTTGGAATGAATGGATTTCTCAAAAACTGAATAGAGCCGTCTGTTTTCTCATTTTCTTAAGCTTTTCCCCCGCTCTGTAAATTTCCTCAGCCTTTTCCTTATCCTCCACCATATATTCAATTTCCTCCTTATTCAAATCAAGGGTTGCAGCAAAATATGGTGCCATATTTGAATCTGAAAAGAGTTTTTTTATGAAAGGGATGAATTCCATTGCCTTTCGGGAAGAACAATGCATTGCCTTTCCTATTTTCCTTGCCACTGCCCCCCTCATGTGCCTGTATCCCTTACTTTTAGCCATTGCTCTCAACCATATTGGAAAGGAATATTTGATGAAATCCCGATATTCATGTCTTTTTGCCACCGCCACCCCTCCCGTCATTAATTCAAATGCATATCTCCATAATCCATAATACTGTCTTTTCCATATCCTGCCAAGAAAAATATCAGCACGGGAGAGAAAATCATATGCTTTTTTTAAATCAGCGGGATGTCTGTATTCTCTTGGCACATTTTCGTCAATCCATAAAATGAGATTATCAGGAGATTCATCTATTGCTCTTGCCTCATTTATTGCAACCCTCATTTCCCTCGTCCTCATTATCCTCCTGAGGGCACTGAAAATCTCTTCCTCTCTATCCCGATATCCAAGATGATGAAGCATTTCCCTTGTAATTCTTTTTTGATAGGAAATGGACTGCAAGTCATTTATGGCACTTCTCACATCACCATCACATCTCCTTGCTATTGCTTCCACCACTTCTCCATCACATTCCAGCCCCTCCATTAAACATATTTTTTTCAGCAGGGAAACTATTTCCTTCGTCTCCACTTTTTTGAATTCTATTGGTATGCATAATTTCATTAATTCATTACCTCTTCCTTTTATGAGAGCGTAGTAATCATTGGCTATGAGAACTATTGGCTGTTTTGCCATCTTTATGGTTTCTATTATAGCCGCCTTTCCCCCAAAATCTCCATTCCTCTCATAAAGATTATCCGCCTCATCCAGAATTATGAGCCTCCTTGCCCCTTCGCGGGATGAAATGTATCTTTCCCCCGTTCCGAGGGTTTCATTCACTGCTCCTGTCAAAGCAATCCTTCTTATTGCATCTCTGTTTCTATCATCGCTGGCGTTTAATTCCACAATCTCCCATCCAAAATCCATGGCTAAAGCATGGGCGGCAGATGTTTTTCCCACCCCTGGCTTTCCATAAAGAATCACAGCCTTTTTTTGGGGTATGGAATTCCTCCATTCCTCAGCCCATTTTAAAAGTTTCTCCCTTGCAGCCCTGTTACCAATAACCTCTTTAAGATGCTTTGGTCTGTACTTCTCCGTCCAGTTCATTTATCCAGTTCAAAATCCTGCCAGTAAAGGTCTTTCTTAAATTCCTCCCTTATTATATCCCCCAGTTTTGTGGGTATCCTTATGCCATATTCTTCATAAACTTCCATTCCATCTCTGGTTATATATGTGGGATTGAAAGGATCGAATTCCTGAGGAAGTTTTACCAGTTGATATTCATATTCTCCTGTTTCAGGGTTCCTGATGCATATTCTATAGTTATATTTGTTGAGCACCGTATAATTTCCCTGAAGTTTACTCACCAAATCCCTGTAATAATTGATGCTATTCTTTAACTCCTTCATTTCATTTTCCAGTTGTTCCACTCTCGCCTTGTAATCTTCGATGTCTCTCCTCAATTTTTCATTCTCGTATTTCAGGGCATCTCCACCGAAACCGCCGCCTTCAAGATGTGCCACCTTCATCTTCAAAAATTCATTTTCTCTTCTCAATTCTGTAAGCCAGTCAAAGAGTTTTTCACTGGTTGGTGCCCTTTCCTCCATTCTCCTCAATTTTTCTTCAAGTTCAGCAACCCTCTGTTTATATCTATCCATTTCGCTATTTTCCATTTCCTTCACATCCTGCTGGTTGTTTTCTTTCTCCCCCTCTTCCATCAGCATCTCCTCCTCTTCCTCCTCCTCGGGCTTGGTGGTAAAAATCATTATCCCAATCCAGACTAACAAAAATGAGAGAAGAATGATTACAGTTACGGTTATATTGTCCAACATTTTCTTTAACTATATACTTTTTTTATTTCTATACTTTTCGCTTTTCCATTGTCTCCTTTATCTCGTGCACCACTTCTGGATCTCTCAATGTGGTTATATCTCCTGTGATTTCACCATTCTCAGCCAGTCCCCTGAGTATCCTCCTCATTATCTTTCCGCTCCTTGTTTTTGGCAGGTCGCGCACAAACAGGATATCTTCTGGCTTGGCAGTAGGTCCTATCACCTTAACAACATGCTTTATCAATTCCTTCTTTAACTCCTCACTTTCTTTTACACCCTCCTTCAGCACCACATAGGCAAAGGGTGTCTGTCCCTTTATTTCATGGGATATGCCCACCACAGCCGCCTCAGCAACCGCCTCATGACTCACCAAGGCACTCTCCACCTCTGCTGTTCCGAGGCGGTGGCCGGCGACATTGATAACATCTCCTATTCTGCCCAGCAGCCAGAAGTAGCCGTCTTCATCCACCACAGCACCATCCCCGGTATAGAAATTTCCGAAGCCATATTTACTCCAGTATTCCTCCACATATTTTTCATGTGCATTGTACAAGCCGCGAAGCATCGATGGCCATGGTCTTGTTATAACCAGTTCACCTTTTTGCCTTGGAGGGCATACTCCATTCTCGTCCCTCACCTCTGCCTTTAGTCCAGGAAATGGGAATGTTGCAGAGCCGGGTTTAAGGGGCGTTATTCCAGGCAGAGGGGTTATTACATGCATCCCCGTTTCAGTCATCCACCATGTGTCCACTATGGGGCATCGCTCCTTTCCTATAACTCTGTAATACCAGAGCCATGCCTCAGGATTTATTGGCTCACCCACGCTTCCTAACAAACGCAAACTGCTCAAATCATGTTTATTGGGCCATTCCTCACCTATTTTCATCATAAGGCGTATGGCTGTTGGGGCGGTATAGAGTATGGTAACTCCATACTTCTCCACAATTTCCCACCATCTATCTGGCTTTGGGTAGTCGGGCGCGCCCTCATACATAACACTTGTCACTCCATTGGCAAGGGGACCATAGACGATGTAACTATGTCCTGTAATCCATCCAATGTCGGCGGTGCACCAGTATATGTCATCATCCCTTACATCAAAGACCCATTTCATCGTCGTTGCCACACCCACCATATATCCGCCTGTGGTATGCATTACTCCCTTGGGCTTCCCTGTTGTTCCAGAGGTATACATAAGGAAGAGCAAATCCTCTGCATCCATTTCCTCGGGCGGGCATTCTGTTGATTTGCCTTCCACAACATCATTCCACCATACATCCCTGCCTTCTTTCATCTCCACTTCATTGCCCGCGCGCTTCACAACCACAACCTTTTCCACATCCACATTCTTAAGCCCTTCATCCGTCTTCTCCTTATGGTTCAGCAACTTTCCTCTTCTGTAATAGCCATCGCATGTTATTATATACCTTGCCCCAGCATCTTCCACCCTGTCTTTGAATGCTTCCGCGCTGAAGCCAGCAAATATAACGGAATGGGGTGCCCCTATTCTTGCACATGCAAGCATTGCAATGGGCAATTCAGGAATCATGGGGAGATAGATGGACACCACATCCCCCTTTTTAACTCCCATTTCCTTTAAAGCATTGGCAAACTTATTAACCTCCTCATATAACTCCTGATATGTTAATTTTCTTACCTCTCCAAGTTCGCCTTCCCATATATAGGCAATTTTGTTTCCCTTACCTCTTTCAATCCATCTATCAAGACAGTTATAGGAGGCATTTAACTTGGCATTTATAAACCATTTATAATATGGCTCATCAACTTCCAGGACTTTATCCCATTTTTTGTACCAGTCAATCATTTCCTCCGCCCTTTTCTCCCAGAAGGCGATGTAGTCCTCTCCCTCTTCATAAACCCCCTCATCCTTTACAATGGCATTCTTCTTAAACTCTTCAGGTGGCAGAAATACCTTCTGTTCCTCAGTAATCTCTTTCATGTGGGGTGAATACTATATATATACTTAAATTTTTTTGAGAAAAATTTTTGGAATGTGGAAACTCTGACTCGTGTCCTGATAATCTCCGAAATTTTGATTATCTCTGGTGATATAAAAAGAGGAAGTTGTTCCTTTCATATGTTCTTGATGCCTATTCCTTAATTTCAAATTTGCCATTAAGAATGAAAACATGGATGTATCAAACATGCCCAACATGTATTGTTCTGGATTTGGAGAGATTTTTGTTGCAGCATCATTTCCGTGGGATTAAAGGAATCTATGTTTACAGATGTCACTGTTGGCAATGATGATGGAAATTTGCTCTTGTAATAAAGGTTGTTAATCATAAATAAACTGTCACCACAAATAATGCATACAAGAAAAGCAGAATTATACCTGCTGCCTTGCCAGTCCATTTTTTCATTAAGAGGAGGGTGGTGAGAAATGCAGCAAATATAAAGAAAAGAATTGGCACAGAGGAAATCTTAATGGGGATGGTATGAAGAAGGGAGGAGAAACCCAGAACCATTCCCAGATTCATTATATTGCTCCCTATTACATTCCCTATTGCTATACCGTGATGTTGTTTTACGGCTGCCACCAATGAGGTGGACAACTCTGGCAGGGAGGTGCCGAGAGCCACTATACTTGCTGCCACCGCCACCTCCTTCACGCCAAAATAGGAGGCAATGTTTACAGCACCCTTCACCATGGCGTCTGCTCCTGTTGCCACGCCTGTGATGCCTGCCAAGAAAAGAAAGAAAGTTAGGAGAGGTGATATTTCTGAAACCATCTCTTCCCCTTCCATTCCTCTTTTTCTCAGCATGTATACAAATATTATATAGAATACCAGCAAGATTATCCCATCATAGAATTGAAGTTTGCCATCCAGAATCAGCAGGAGAATGAGAAGGGAGATGGCAAGCATTGTTATACTGTCTCTAAAGGCGAATTTGCTGGGTTTAACCCTTGTTACTGCCATGGCTATGCCCATTACGAGAAGAATGTTGGTTACATTACTCCCTATAACATTACCCCATGCTGTTTCCACGTGCCCCGTATAGGATGCTATCCCGGATACAGCAAGTTCCGGCAATGAAGTGCCGAAGGCAACAACAGTAAGCCCTATGGTATGCTCACTCACTCCAAAACGCGCCGCCATGAATACCGTGCTTTCAACAAAATACTCACTCCCTTTTATAAGCACAAAACATCCTATTATAATCATTGAGAAGTAAAATAAAATGGACGAGAAAAAAATATGAAAATATAATATAAAAATCAACAGCAGAAATGCGGGAATGTAGATAATATCAAGTTTTCTCATTTTCCCTCAGTTTAATATTTAATGCATATAAAACATATTAGTGGTGAATGTTAGCACGTGTCAGAAAAGAGATATTAAACACCTCAGCATATTATTCCAAATGCAATTCGATGATTTATATTCTCAAAGAGTTAAACACCTTCGAACTTCCGAAATAAGGGAACTTCTCGAACTTTCACAGAGACCTGATGTAATTTCATTTGCTGGAGGATTGCCCAGCCCCCACGCCTTCCCCGTTCATGAAATAAAGGAAATAGTGGATAAGGTTTTGGATGACGATTATGTCCCAGCATTGCAATACGGTCCCACTCCTGGTCTCAGTGATTTCAGAAAAACGGTGTCAGAATTTGTTGCCAATTTCGGAATAGAAGCCGATGTGGAAAACGTTTTTATAACCGTTGGTTCCCAGCAGGCACTGGATATCGCAGGCAGGGTTTTTATCAATGAAGGAGATGTTATATTTGTCTCCCTTCCTACTTATCTTGGAGCAATAAATGCCTTTCTGGCATATGGGGCTAAGATGGTGGGAATACCCTTAGATGAAAATGGAATGAGGGTTGATATTTTAGAGGAAAAAATAAAGGAATTGAAGGCAAAGGGAGAGAAATTAAAAATGATTTATACCGTTCCAACTTTCCAAAACCCTGCAGGCGTGGAACTTTCTGAAGAAAGAAGGAAGAGAATGCTTGAGATTGCAGAAGAATACAACCTTCTCATCATCGAGGATGAGCCATACAGTCTCCTCCGCTTTGAAGGGAAGCCCCTGAAACCAATAAAGTCAATGGATGAGAAAGGGAATGTGATATACATGGGAACTTTCTCAAAAATAATGTCTCCTGGCTTCCGTTTAGCCTATGTGGTGGCGGGCAATGAAATTGCAAGAAGAATGGTAATAGCAAAGCAATCCATGGATTTGTGCACCCCCACCTTTACACAGGTGATAGGAATGCATTATATTGAGAATGGTTATCTTCACAACAGGGTGAATAAAATTGTGGATATGTACAGGAGGAAAAGAGATATAATGCTGGATGCCATGGAAGAATATTTTCCATCTGGATGTAAATGGACAAAGCCAAGGGGAGGAATGTTCTTATGGGTTGAGTTGCCCCATCATATAAATACGGTTGAGATGGTGGAGGATGCTATAAAAGAGAAGGTGGCATATGTGCATGGCAGGGCTTTTCATGTTGATGGCGGTGGCACAAATTCCATGCGCCTCAATTTTACCAACCCCGATGATGAAGTTATTGAAGAAGGAATAAAGAGACTGGCAAAGGTTATAAAAGCAAGAATGTGATTATTCTATATACGCCAGTTCTTTAAGTTTATCAATCACTTTATTTGTACTCTCCTCCAGCGTTTCCTTATCCGTCTCAACGATTAACTCAGGATTTTCAGGCTCTTCATAGGGGTCATCTATGCCCGTAAAATTCTTTATCTCACCATTTAATGCCTTTTTATACATCCCCTTGACATCTCTTTCTATGCATATTTCAAGAGGGGTTTTAACATAAACTTCCATAAAATCATCGCATATGGAGCGGGCGAAATCCCTGTTTTCTCTATAGGGGCTTACAAAGGAGCATAGAACAACAACTCCTCTTTTAGAGAGCAATCTTGCCATCACTGCAATATATCTGAGATGCTTGTTCCTCCCTTCTTTTGAAAAATCCCTGTTCCTGATATAATCCCTTACTGTATCACCGTCCAGAAGTTCAACATCCATGCCCTTCTCTTCCAGTATTTTTTTCACTTCTCTGGCTATCGTCGTCTTACCGGAGCATGGCAAACCCGTAAACCATACAGTCACACCTTTTCCTTTCATATTTTCACCTATTCTCTCTCACATTTCTATACAGTTTTGGAGCCACCGCCTTTACGGCGGCGTCAACGTCCAGTTTTCCTCCCAGAAATTCATTAACTTTTTCTATCTCTCTTCTGGGATTGCGGACCACATCATTGTATTTCACTATTATGTAATCAATGTCCCCCCTCTCTTCAATGAGTTTCATCGCGTACCTGTTGAGTTTTTCAAACAGTGGCTTTTCCACCTCTCTGTCTATGGGGCCCGACATTTTTTCCATGGAATCCATTATTTCATCCAGATTTCTTACCATGTAAATTATCTTATAATCTCCCCTGGGCAAAAATTTGAGCCCGTAGGCGGTTATTTTTATAAATTTCCCCTCATATTTCTCCAAGGGAAATGTCCCCTCCATCAATCTATTGATGACTTTTCCTCCCTCCAGTTCATAGTATCCCTTTGGATTGTGCTCATTTGGAGGGCGTGACTTATCGAAGGCAACGGGCATCCCTCCTCTATACAATATCTGCATCATCATGGATGTGCCGGAGCGTTCCAATCCAGAGACAATATAGTTGGTCATTTTATTGTTTCCACTATTTTTTCAACAAATTCTTCACATTCATCCTTGGGCACGATGGCGCCCATTACATTCTTCTTGCCACCTGCCACATAACCTTGTTCCACAGCCATTTTTATGAGAGGAATGGCATTCTCGCCGCGCACATAAATCTGACATTTATCCCTAAAAAATCCATGATTCACTACCACCACGTAATTTTTTCCATCCCATATTTTTCTTGCCACAGTGGAAATGATGTTGTATGGGCTATCCATTTTCTTCAGCCTCACCTTTCCCATTCTTCTTTCCTCACCATTCATAGCCCTTTCAATCTCTTTATCTATATCCTCCTTCCTTTTTCTCCACTTTTTGTTCTCAATTATGAAATCTGCTGGATTTTCAGTTTCATAGAGCAATTTAACCGCCCTCTCCACCTCCTCCTTATCCCCTGTTTTGTAATTGGCATCTATAAGATAAACCATTTCATGCAGTTGCTCAAAGCCCAGCCTCGATTTTTCCATGAATTTTTCAAGGTGCGAATAAAAAGAAGTGCCTTTGATTCTTTCCTCCCAGTCTCCTACCACTCCCAGAAAAGCCAGCAAATCAGTTGTTCTTCCCAAATGCTCCGCCACCACCCAAGATGCGGAGGGATATTCCTCCTCATTTTTTCCCTGAAGAATGGGATTTACATACTCCACCCCTTCCACTTTTTTGGTAAGGTGATGGTCAAATACTTTAACTTTCCCAATCCTGGCTAATTTTTTCATCGTTTCCTCATTCAAAGCCATATCTACAACCCATATTTCTTCATAGCCACCATTTGCTATTTTTTTAATCTCCTCTTTCTCCAGAAAATAATTTCCTATTTTTGGTATAATATTTTCATTTCCTTTCTCATAAAGCATTGCAGCAGAGCATATGCCATCCGTATCCCAGTGGTGTATTATGAGGCGCATCCTATTCAACAAAGGGATTTTCATAGCCCATAATCACTTCTGCCACTTCCTTTCTCATCATTGTTTCAGGCGGGGTTTCACCATTCATAAGCATTTTCCTTATGGATGTCCCGCTGTAATAAATATGATGTTCTTTTCCATGAGGACATATTTTGTCATTCACCACTCCTCCGCATTTCTTGCAGTAGAAGAAGGAGCGGAAGAATATTGGAGTTATCTCCAAGTCAGGGAACTCATTGAATATTTCATGTGCATCATATGGGCCATAATAATTGCCCACTCCGGCATGATCCCTGCCAACAATGAAATGAGTGCAGCCAAAGTTTTTTCTCATTATGGCGTGGAATATTGCTTCCCTCGGTCCCGCATATCTCATCATTGTTCTCAGAATGGACATGACAGCCCTTTCTTTTAGATAATAATGCTCTATCAGCGCCTCATATGATTTCAGAATAACCTCATCCTTGAAATCTCCCTTCTTTTTTCTTCCTATTATTGGATTTATAAATATGCCATCAGCAAAGGTGAGGGCTGTTTTCTGCACATATTCATGCCCCATATGGGGCACATTCCTCGTCTGGAAGGCAACCACATCTCTCCACCCCTTTTCCTTAAAGAGGATCCTTGTTTCATGGGGTTTGAGATAGTAATTACTGAATTTTTCTTCCCCTTCTTTTATAAGAGTGATTTTTCCTCCTGCAAGATTTTTCCTCATTTTCATTATCTTTGCCACCCCAGGATGAGCATCATCTCTGGTTCTGAAAACCTGCTGTGCATATTCCTTTTTATCATATCCATATATCTCTTCTATTTTGAAGAGAGCAATTGTTCCATTCTCCGATTTAAGAATCACTTCATCCCCTTCTTTGAGTTCACCTTCAAAATCAAAAACTATGGGTATTGTCCATGGAATATCATTTTCCAGACGCATGTGCTCAAGAACATTCTCAAAATCATTTCTGCACATGAATCCTTCAAGCGGAGAAAAAACTCCATAGGCAATGTTTTCCACATCCTTTGCCATATCTCCGCTTATCATGATTTCAGGAAAGCCTTCGGTATCTATGTTTTTATCGACTCTATAAACCAGTTTTCCGCCATGTGGTGCTGGCATTTTAATCTAAATAACCAAGAGCGCGCAATCTTTCCTTTATTTTCTCTTCGTCTTCCTTGCTGAAAACCTCTTCCTCCTCCGTGTTTGCCATAAGTTCGCGAAGCACATATGTAACATAACTGGATATGGAGTTAAAGCCAGTACCCTCTATCCTTTTCTTTATCTTCTCGGCCAGAGGTGTTGGTATTGATACGGTGGTATATTTTCCCTTTTCCTCTTTTTCTGTTGGCATGGAATGTAATTAAATATTATTATAAAATGTTTTCCACATCCCGTCTCCAAGATATTAAATAACTATATATATTATATTTAAAATGAAAATCAGAAGATGCATATGGGAAGACGTGGATGCAGTTTATAAATTGGAAAAAATATCATTCCCGCATCCTTACCCAAAGATATTCTTTTATTCCTATCTATCAGAAATTTTTTTTGTTTTGGTGGATAATAACGAGATAGTTGGCTACATAATTGCTGATGCAAAAAGAAATCTTGTTGTCTCGGTGGCGGTTCATCCTTCTTACAGAAGAAGAGGATATGGGAAGATGCTTATGGAAAATGCAATAAAATATATGGAAGGCGATGTAATTCTTCAGGTGAGAAAAAGTAATGAGGGGGCGATAAAATTCTATGAGAAACTGGGCTTTACGAGAAAGGGCGAACTCAAAAGGTATTATGCAGATGGAGAGGATGCCATTGTTATGATTAAGAGGAGAGGTTGAGAATCGCCTGTGCTATATCGCCATCTGCCTCTTCCAGCGCCTTCGCTGCCTCCTCCCTGCTTTTGCCCGTTTTTTCCATAACAAGGGCTACATCTTCCTCCCTTATTTTCTCCTTTACTTCCACCTTTCCCGTAATCTGATATGTTCTCTCACCCTTCATTTCCATAACATTGACAATAGGGTTGTTGAAAACATATTCCTTATCTTCCGTTTCTATAATAACACGTTTTGCTTTCAATTCCTTTATATTTATGCCCATTCTTTTCATCATAATTCTGAGTTGCTTATCATCCATGGGTAACATAAAAATATATGGCAAAGCAGGGTTTAATGATTTTGTTTTTATTCAATTTTGGTATTCTTCCCTTTTCTCTATATTCCTTCACCAATTG
>CAZTWM010000024.1:0-12282 GCA_964617935.1 uncultured Thermoplasmatales archaeon
CCTATGTCTCCTCCCACCCCGTAGTAATCCACAAGGGGGGATGCGTTGTATCCCATGGCCTCTAAGAAGGGGGAATGATATATCATGTCCGGCACCTGCCCCATCCACCAGGGGAAATACGCATATTTTATTATATCCCTCAAAAAACTCTCGTTCATGTTGGGCGGCACCCCGTGGCATGGAGTGCCAACGGCGATTAGGTCATCTATCTGGTATGGCCCTATCACAACATCCGGGTCGCCGTCGCCATACCATGGATAGCCCTTGCCGTCCCAGCTCCTGTTCCAGTAATCCACATCCGCCATGTAATGCTCGGCCATGAAGCGGGCCACCAATCCACCCATGCTGTGGGCCACTATATCTATGGTTTGATTAGGAGGATAACCATTGAGGATTAACGCCTCCTGAATTTTCTCGCTTACCTTGGCAGCAATCCAGGGTATGTGATGCTGCTCCAGCCATGATGGCTGATATGTGAGCCATTGAATGCCCGGCTTTGTGGTGTCGAAATCCAGCACTTTAAAGCCCCTCTCCACCAGCTTTTGCGTTATATTATACCATGTGTAATTTATGAGTGCATTACTGGTGCTTCCAATCCACCCGTGGATGAGGACGACGGGAAAATCTCCTGGCTTTTCAGGGATGATTTTTATGGAAAGCGTTGCATTTGATGACGCAAAATCCATCTCCCCTGAAAGATTTTCCTCCACCTCTATCTTCACGAAGGCGGTTAAATTTTCTCTGGCGTTGGAATGGTAGAAGGGTATCTTAACCATGCCTGTGCCATCTGTCTTCGCAACACCATACCTGCTTTCGTTTGCCACCTGAAAACTCCATCTGAGCCATGCGCTGGCAAGAGGAATCCATTTATCAACGAAGATGTAAGCCCGGGCCGTTATCCATGCCGTCTCCCCTGCTATTATCTCCTTTCTGTTGCATTTCGCCTCCACCATGGTTTCATGAATTTGGGGATATATGACGGCGTGACATACCGCAGAATATTTTTCTCCATTGATATTAACCTCTGCCACTATGGTGACATGATGCTCCCTCTCGTCCACATCCGGGGGGGCAAGATAGGTGGCAAGAATTCTGCCACTTTTATTGGTGGACGCATTCCCTCGCATCACCACCTGCCCGGTATCGCCGGTGCTGTTGAGTATCCAGTTTACCTTGGCAATGTAGGGGTTGCCATCCACCTTAACAACCACCTCCATATCCATACTTCCGTTCTCCACCACCGAGAAATTCTCCGGGATTATGCTGATTTCCACATCTGGCAGCCCTCTCTTATTCTCCCTGATGCCTTCGCCCAGAATAATAACAAGAATAAGAATGACAAAGGCGATGAATATCAATCTTCTTCCCATCTTTCTAGACTCTCCTGAAATCTGTATTTCTCCCCTTCAATTTTTACAGGATACTCTCCCGTAACGCATCCCAGGCATAGCCCCTCCTTTTCCATGCCGATGGCTTCCACCATCCCGTCAATGGATATGTATGCCAGAGAATCAGCCCCTATGGCAGCCTCTATCTCCTTTACACTTTTCCCGGATGCCATAAGTTGCTCCCTGGTTGTCATATCAATGCCGAAATAGCAGGGTGCTATTATGGGGGGCGAGCCTATTCTTACATGAACCTCCTTTGCCCCATGGTGGCGCAGCATCTCCACAATCTTTTTCATGGTGGTGCCCCTGACTATGGAATCATCGATGAGTACAACTCTCTTGCCCTTCACTATCCCCTTCACGGGGTTCAGTTTCAGTCGAACCAGTTTCTCTCTAATGCTCTGTGTCGGCAATATGAAGGTTCTGGCTATGTATCTGTTTTTCATCAGCCCCTCAGCCAGAGGGATGCCGGATTCCTTTGAAAAACCGTAGGCGTGGGCCCTGCCGGAATCGGGGATGGGAACTATGAAATCCGCCTCCACGGGATGCTCCTTAGCGAGGATTCTGCCTATTCTTTCCCTCACGCCATAAACCTCTACGCCATCTATGACGGAGTCAGCCCTGGCGAAATAAACATATTCGAAAAAGCAGTGGGCTCTATGCTTCTCCTCCACGAGTTTGTAACTTTTATAGCCCTCGGGGGTTATCTCCACCAGCTCTCCGGGCTCCACATCCCTTATTATCTCTCCTCCCAAGGCATCTATGGCCACCGACTCGGATGCTATTATATGGCCTCCATCTATCTTCCCCAGGCAAAGAGGCTTTATCCCCAGCGGATCCCTGAGCCCGAAGACACGGTTCTCGAGCATGAAGGTAAAGGAATAGCTGCCCTCCAGTTTTTTCATCGTTGCCTTCACCGCCTTTTCAACATTTTTTTCTTTGAGATTGTCGGAAAGAAGATATATGACCGCTTCCTCTTCATTTCCATAAAAAAAGTTATGTCCCCCCTCCATCAACTCCTCTTTCAGTTTTTCTGCATTCGTGAGTATCCCATTATGGCCTATGGCAATATCTCCAGCAGATGTATGAATCAGGGTGGGCTGGGCATTTTCAGGCGTGGATATTTTGATGGAATAATAAACATGCCCTATCCCCTGCCTTCCCTTCAGGCGACCAAAATCAAAATCTTTGAATGCCTCCCCCACAAGTCCCAGGCCTCTGTATGCCTGAAGATTTTTATCATAAATTGCCATGCCCGCTGCCTCCTGCCCGCGGTGCTGGAGGGCGGTGAGGGCGACATATATATCCTGAGCTACATCATTTTTTGAAGATATGGCAACAATCCCACATCTTTCATTCATTTTTTCCAGCTGTAACGGCGGAGGCGCCTCGATCTCCCATAACCACAAGCGGCGCAATATTTCTTTCTCGCATTATAGGCATGTCTGCCACATCTCCTGCAGACGATATGGGTTTTTCCTCCTCCTTCCTTTGATGGTGTTCCCTTTCCCATTTTATCACGCCAGTATGTATATTATATTGTCCCCTCTCACAATAACCTTTTCCATCTCCCTCTTCTTCTCCCCTTCTATGAATTCCTCCGCATTTCTGAGGATGAGATTTAGGTGAGGGTGATCATATCCTTCCAATATTCCTCTATACTCCCTATTCCCCCTTAACTCAACAACTATTCGCTTTTCAAGGCTGGAGTGGATGACTTCCAGAGGTTTCATTGGTAGTGTATCGCCATCCCTTATTAAAATTTTTGTTTTGGGTGTTTGGTGGCATAATCCGTAGAGAGATTCTTTTCAGTTTGCTGAAGAAATAGGATAAAAAGTGCCCTAAGGAATGATAGGACACAACAATTTCCAATTCTCTCCTCATAAGAGATGCAGATGCTATACCCCAGAAATGAAGAGAATCACGGTTGTGCTTTTTCTAATTTTTATCCGAACTTATAGATATGAAACATCCGATATACTTAAAAACCTTTCCCATATAACTTTATTATGAAAGGAAGCATTATTGTGGCATTCACGCTCTTGTGTTCCGCCATGCTGGTTGGGATGGTGAAGGGAGATGGAGTTAATGCCGATTTTACATGGACACCTACCAGCCCATTGAGCAAGCAGCAGGTGTCTTTCACCGACCACTCTACCCCCACCACAGGAGTGGTAAAAAGGATATGGTATTTTGGAGATGGTGAGGGTTCTGTGGAAAAGAATCCAAAGCATACATATGAAAAGCCAGGAACATATACAGTAACCCTGGTTGTGGTATGGAATATAAGCGGAAATGAAACGGCAGATGTGGCAACTAAAAATATAACTGTTCAGAACAGGATGCCCATTGCCAACGCCGGTCCAGACCAACTGGTGGATACAAGAACTGTAACCCTGAATGGAAGCCAGAGTTATGACCCTGATGGAACAATTGTTTCCTATCACTGGAATTTTGGTGATTCCACAACAGGGCTGGGGAAGGTTGTGCAGCATACATATGCCAGCGATGGAGTGTATACCGTAGTTCTTAACGTAACGGATGATTCTGGTGGATATGGCATAGATAGTTGTATGGTAAAGGTAGATACTTCCTCACCCAACACCACCGTCCATCTAAATGGAAGCAAAGGAGAAAATGGATGGTTCATAAGTAATGTGAGGGTAAATTTCACGGTCAATGAAACTCTCAGCGGGCTAAATGCAACCTTTTATAGAATAGATGAGGGTAACTGGACTTTATATAAAGGGGACTTCAATATAACGGAGGAAGGAATTCATCTTCTGGAATTTTATTCAGATGATAAAGCAGGCAACAAGGAGAATATTCGATCCACAACCATTAAAATAGACAAGACATCTCCACAGGTGGATATAGTTTCGCCTCAGGAGAAGAAGATTTACATATTCGGCAGAGGCATACTCCCCACATTCAAGAGAACATTCATAATAGGAAGGATAACGGTGGAGGTTAACGCAACAGATAATATAATGATGTATCAGGTGAAATTCTTTGTGAACGGAGAATTGATGGCAAACGACTCAACCTCACCCTATGAATGGAAATGGGGAGGGGCTATAGGAGCAAAAACACTGAAGGTGGTTGCATCGGATGGAGCAGGGCATGAGACAAGTAAGGAAATAAATGTATTCATAATAAGTTTCTTCAAACCAAGAGGCACGAGTGTTGGCATAGAGAGAGCAAACTCGTAAATAAAAAATAGAGCAGACAAAATGCAGGAAGAAATTAAAAAATTTTTGCAGATTAAATTATGCAATTCATGTCTGGGGAGGCAATTCGCCAAATTATGGCATGGGATGACCAATGAGGAAAGAGGGAAAAAAATAAGGGAAGAGATTGGAATAGAGCCTGTCGAATATGAAGAATGCTGGTTGTGCGAAGGAATAATGGGGGAGGTGGACAAATTTGCTCATATGGTGGTTGAATCGCTGAAAGAATATGAGTTCGATACCTTCTTGGTAGGATGCAGAATTGATGAGGATATTATTAAAAGAGAGGAAAGGATAGCCACTCCCTACAGTGAGCCCATAAAGAGGGAGATAAACAGGGAGGTGGGGAAGAGGGTGGAGGCTATTACTGGAAAGGAAGCAGAATTTGTTTATCCTGACATAGTTGCCATTATAGACACATCCTATGATGTTGTAGAACTGGATGTGAGACCCGTTTTCATATATGGCAGATATAAAAAAATGGTGAGGGGAATACCTCAAACAAAGTGGTACTGCAGGAAGTGCCATGGAAAGGGCTGTGAATACTGCAACTTTAAGGGAAAGATGTATGATGAAAGTGTGGAAGAGATTATTGCCGCCGTTCCACTGAAAATGTTCGAAGCAAAAGATGAGGAGTTTCATGGAGCAGGGAGGGAGGACATAGATGTGAGAATGCTGGGTAATGGTCGCCCCTTCATACTTGAATTGAAGGAGCCAAGGAGAAGAAAAATAGACCTGGATGAATTGCGGAATGCAATAAATGAATTTGGAAAGGGGAAGGTGGAAGTGATGGATATAAGATATGCTAAAAGGAAGGAAGTGGAAATGTTGAAGGCGGCGAAATATCCCAAAACCTACAGGGTGAAAATCAGATTTGGGGAAAAGGGAAAAATTAATGAAGCAGTAAATGCATTAAGGGGTAGTATAATTGAGCAAAGAACGCCCAGAAGGGTGGCACACAGAAGGGCGGATAAGGTTAGACGTAGGAAGGTAATGGAAATAAAAATAGAGGAAATGAAGATGAATGAGGCAACACTCGTGATAAAGGCAGAATCCGGCACATACATAAAGGAATTGATAACAGGAGATGAGGGAAGAACCTCCCCCTCCTTGAGCCACCTGGCGGGCGCGGATTTGGAAGTGGAAAGTCTCGATGTGATTGAAATAGGTGATGGAAATGAAAAGATCTAGGGGATTTAGGAGTAAAAGCCGCGGGAAATTAACCAAAAAGGTGAGAAAGGGAATGACAAATCTGATTACCAGGGCGATGCAGGAGTATGAAGAAGGGGAGAAGGTAGCCATAGTTATAGATCCTTCTGTGCACAGAGGAATGCCTCATCCCAGATATCATGGAATCACGGGAGAAGTTGTGGGAAAACAGGGAAGGGCATATATAATAAAAATAAAGGACAGAAAAAAGATAAAGCATCTTATCTCCTTTCCCGAACATCTGAGGAAGGTAACATGAAAATAATGTTAATATCTGAAGTTAAGGAAATGCTTTCCAAGTTGGGAAATGAGAGGGAACTCAACAGAGAACAGAAAATTGCCCTTGAACATAGTGAAAGAGTTGCTTTGCTCCCCTCCAAAAAGGCGAGGGAACTGGCGAAAAAACTCATGCAAATAGGAAAGGTGGAGGAAAAACAGGCATGCAAAATGGCTGATTTGTTGCCAAAGGAGAGGGAGGAAGTTGTGGCTATTTTTGCAAAGGAAACATATATTCCTTCAGAGGATGAAATTGAACAGATTCTGGAGGTAATAAGGGAGTACATATAGGAGGGGAAATGGAGGATTATGTTTATATACTGGACTATTTACCAACAGGGAGACTAGGATACAGAAGAGGAATAATTGCATATGGCATAGGAGAGAGCCAGTTCACCCTCTTGGAACTCATACCCAAGCCCAATGTAACCCTCTCCATAGGTGAAAGAATATATGTGGGAAAGGATTTGAGCAAAAGGGATAAAATAGCCAAAGTTAAAGGGAGGGTCAATTACGAAGATTTAACCCCCACCGCGCATGGAGAAATTTTCTATATAATCCAGGACATTGTGAAAAATAATGAGGAAAGGTTTGTAAAGTTCTTCAATGAAGCACCCTCCATAACCACAAGATTCCATGCTCTGGAGCTCCTTCCAGGACTGGGAAAGAAAACCATGATGGAAATTGTGGAGGAGAGGAAAAAAGAGCCATTTAAGAGTTTTGAGGATATAAATAACAGGATAAAGAGCATTCATGCTCCCGAGAAGATAATAGCAAAGAGAGTTCTGGAAGAACTTGAAAACCCAAATGAAAAATACCGCCTTTTTACAAGACCCCCTCTCATTAAAAGATGAGATTGAGCCAGAATTTTTTGATTGATGAAAGGGTGGCGGAGAGACAGATAAAATATGCTGAATTGAATGCCAATGACATAGTTCTTGAAATAGGAGCTGGTAATGGAATTCTTACAAGAAAAATTGCAAAAATTGCAAGGGTTATTGCCATTGAAATAGATAAAAGACTGGCGGAAAAACTGGAAGGAATAAAAAATGTTGAGGTGATGAATGAGGATGCCATGAAGGTGGATTTTTCTTCCATACCATTCAATAAGGTAATATCAAACATTCCCTATCATATTTCTTCCCCCCTCACCTTCAAACTTCTGGAAAATAAATTTAAGTTTGGCATACTCATGTATCAGAAGGAATTTGCGGAGCGCATGACGGCATCGCCAGGAAGTAAAAAATACTCCAGGCTTTCAGTAATGACCTACTACAGGGCGGATTGTGAAATTCTTGAATATGTCCCCAGAACGGCTTTCTTCCCCATACCAAAGGTGGATTCATGCATCCTTAAAATTGTTCCTTTGGGCAGAAGATTTGAGGTGAATGAGGAATTATTTGAAAAGGTTGTATCTGCCCTTTTTTCACACAGGAGAAAGAAGATAAAAAATGCCCTTGTCCTATCTGGTTTGATGGATAAAGAAAAAGTTGAGAAACTTCCTTTTATTGAAATGAGAGTGGAAAATTTATCGGCGGAGGAAATCGCCATGTTGTGCAGAAAAATGGAGGAATTGAATGAATGAGATATTCAACAAAGTGGATGTTATTTTGGTGAAGAGTCCCGATATCAATTTCTTTTATTTCACCCAACTGGAAGGGATGTGGGAAGGAAGTTATGTGGTGGTTTTTCCAGATGATGTTAAAGTCATTGCCCCTCCCCTGGAGGAAGGGGAAGCATATTTTTACCATAACAAGGAGGAAATGAAAAAAATTCTTAAGGAAATAGTGAATGCCGAGCGTATAGGATTCAATGGAAATTCCATTTCCTACAGAGATTTTATTTTTCTAAAAAAGCTCATAGGGGGGAAATGGGTTGATGTGGGAAAGGAATTGATGGAAATGAGGGCAATAAAAAGAAGAGAAGAAATTGAAAGGATAAAGAAGGCATGCAGGAAAACCTTTGAAATCATGGAGGAAATTGAATTTAATGGTAAAAAGGAGGGGGAGGTATGTGCAGAAATTGAATATAAAGTGAGGAAGGGAGGTTTAAAAATGGCATTTGATACAATAGTTGCATTCGGGAAAAATACCTCCTCACCCCATCACATTCCTGGAACAAAAAAATTTTCTTTCCCAGTAATCCTGGATATGGGGATAAAATTTCAAAATTATTGTTCGGATATTACAGAAAGTTTTGTAAACACGAAAGGAAAAAGAATTTATGAAATTGTGGATGAAGCATTGCATATGGCAATTGATGAAATCAGAGAAGGAGTTGAAGCAAGGAATGTGGCAAAAAAAATTGAGAAATTTCTGAAGAAAAATGGTTATGGGATGAGACATGCTCTGGGGCATTCCATAGGAATAGATGTTCATGATGGCTTTCCAATTACCACAAATTCCGAATTTGTTTTTAGAGAAAATATGGTTTTTGCCATTGAACCAGCCGTATATACCAAAAGTTTGGGCATAAGACTGGAAAGGGATATTGTGGTGGGAAAGGAAAAGAGCAGAATAATCAGATAATCTTATATCTATTCATGCATTCAAAATTCATGAAGAATCTGGACAAGGTTGCAGATGTAATAGAAAAGAAACTCAATGAAAAGGATGACTTGAGAGAGGAGGCTCTTAAAAATTGCAGGGAAATAATAAGGAATAGCAGAAAGGGAATAAAGAGCATACATGAAAATAAAATAGAGGAGGCAAAAGAATACATAAAAGAAGCAGAAAAAATTTTGAAAGGGACGAGGAAAAAAATAGAAAATCATCCAGATATATTTACTGCTGGTTATATGGAAAATGCCATGCAGGAGGTGGCGGAGGCTGAAATCTTCATGGCAATTATGATGGATAGGGATATACCATCTCCTGAAGAAATAGGCGTTAGTTATACTTCTTTCCTCATGGGGATGGCGGATGTGGTAGGAGAACTGAGAAGGAGGGGCGTTTACCTCATGAAAAATGGAAATATAGGGGAAGTGGAAGAAATACTTTCCATAATGGAAGAGATATGCGATAGAATAGGTGAATTTGATTATCCCTCCGGACTCCTTCCAATAAAAAGAAAGCAGGATGTTATAAAGAAAGTGCTGGAAAAGATGAGGGGAGAGGTAGCAATTTTCAAAAAAACAAAAGAACTGGAAAGCAAAATGGAGGCATTGCTCAGAAAAATGAAAAAAAAGAAAGGGGAAAGTGAAACAATGGATATTGACTCACTCCTTTGAATAAACGACCCTGCCCTCCTTTATAACCTTATCCACCATGTTGACACCCATTTTGTAGAACATAAAAAGATGGGATGGGACATTGGTTATGATTATATCCGCCTTTTTTCCAGGTTCTATACTTCCCACCTCATCCTCCATTTTTAATGCCCTTGCTCCATTTATGGTGGCTGCCTTCAATGCATCCAGAGGTTTCATTCCCATCTTATAACATGCAAGTTGAATTATGAACTTCATATCCATGACATAACAGTTTGGATTGAAATCGGTGGCAACCGCCACTGTCAGCCCCTTTTCCATCATTCTCTTTGCATCAGGATATGGAGTATTGAGCACAAAGGGGGTGGCGGGAAGCAGGGTGGCAATCACCCCTGCCCTAGCAAGTGCTTCAATTTCATTTTCGCCCGCCATCAGGAGATGGTCTGCAGATACTGCTTTAATTTCAGCCGCCATACTGCTGCATCCAATGCAGGAAAATTCATCTGCATGTATCTTGGGCAGCATCCCATATTTTTTTCCTTCCACCAAAATTTTTCTTGATTCCTCCACGCCAAAATATCCTTTCTCACAGAAAACATCGCAGAACTTTGCCAGATTTCTCTCCCCAACTTCAGGCAGAATTTCATTTATTATTTTATCAACATATTCTTTCTCTTCTCTCCCTGGAGGGATGGCATGGGCAAGGTATGTGGGAACTATATCCATCGAAACCCTTCCCTTCATTTCATTTATGACTTCAAGCATTTTTATCTCATTTTCTTTATCCAAGCCGTATCCACTTTTTATCTCCACCGTTGTTGTCCCATGACTTAACATCTCCATCAATCTTTCCTCTGTCTCTCTCCTTAACTTTTCCTTGCTTGCTTTCCTTGTTTCATTCACACTATATCCTATCCCCCCGCCTCTTTCGGCAATCTCCATATAACTCATTCCTTCCGCCTTCCATTGAATCTCGAATTCTCTTGAACCAGAGAAGATGGTGTGGGTGTGGGAATCAACGAAGCCTGGCATAACAAAATTTCCTTTAGCATCTATAACTTCATCTGCTCTTTCTTCTTTCCCTACAGAACATACTTTTCCTCCTTCAATATAAATAGAGGTATTTTTTATTACACCGTATCCATCAAAGAGTTCTCCTATATTTTTGATGAGGAGGGACATGGAGATATATGCAATGGAATTAATAAGCATTGCCTTGTCATTTCCATATGGAATGCACTGCAAATAAAAGAACAAGAAATATTAGCCCTATTTTGGTTATTAAAATACTCTCATTTCTCTTCTTTGCGCTCCATCCATAGTCATCGAGGCGATAGAACAAAAGCCATCCATACTGGCTGAAGAAGGCAAATAATGAAAGGAGTATTACCTCCACCCATGCCTTTGTTTGAGAAAACACTTCAGATACATTTGTTCCATAAAAATAGCCCATCTGAACATAGAAGGAGCCGATGACAAGAAACATGGCTCCAAATGCCATCTGGGATTCGTGGTGGATGAGTCCCTCAGCATATAAAGATACAAGGGCTCCTATGATGGAGAACACAGTGACGGGCCATCCTGTCTTCCATGTTAGATAGAGCATTATGAAGAGAAGTATTGCAAGGGATAAAACAAGTAAAATTTTCAAAGTTTTTTTACTGAGTGTATACCTCGCTTCTATTTCATAATGGTATAAATCATGGATGGTATGGGCAAGAACATAATGGGTGAGAAATCCTCCAAAGGAGGTGAGTAAAACACCGGTCCAGTAAATTTTGTCTATGAAAAGAGTTGCAAAGAAGGAGCCGAGAAGGGGGAAAAAACCACCTGTGATTATTGAAGTAAATAATGTGAAAGGCGAGAGCATTCCCTTCTGCTCAATTGCCATCAAACCACCATGTCCACGTTGCTTATCATGGCGTTTACTATATACGCCGGTGCCTCCTTCAGAAGTTCCTTATATGGAGTATCAGGTATGAGTGGAGAGGAGGCAAGTTCGACGGCGCTGGCGATTCTCTTTCTTATCTCCTCCAGATACACCTTCTTGAGATCAAATCCATTCTTGGAAAGCACCTCTTCCAGGATATGGGTGCCATTCTCCTTCAGCATTTCCAGAAGCTCCCTCCTTATATTCTTTCCATATGCCCTTATGAGAGGGATTATTATCCCTTCCTCCAGCTTCCCATTGGCTATGTCAACAAGGTCGTCAGCCAGCTGGTACGCCATGCCGACCTCCCTCCCATAAAGCCTCATGAGCTCCCTTAGCTCCTCATTCGCCTTCGCCTCTATGGCGCCTGCCCTGCAGGCGGTGGCGAAGAGGGAGGCGGTCTTCATCTCTATGATTTTGAAATATTCCTGGAGCAACTTCTCCGGCTCATGCCCGTTGAGAAAATCCTCCAGATGGGAATTGAGATCTATATCTTTTAGCTGGCCTATGAGCGTCTCCTCCCAGGTGTTCAGGAAAATCCATGCGTTCTCCATTCCATGGGAAAGGGAGATTCTGAAGGCCGTGCTTATCATTTTGTGGCCTGTGAGGATGGCCGTTCCAAGCCCTTTAACCACATGAAGAGCCAGTTTGCCCCTCCTCTCATCATCCCCATCCATTATGTCATCATGAACGAGGGAAGCAGAGTGAGCAAGCTCCATGCCCATGGCACTCTCAAGGGCATATCTGTAATATTCATTCGCCCCATCGCATGCTTTGAATGCAAGCATGAGCATGGCAGGACGGAGCATCTTTCCGCCCTCAAGAGCATAGAGCATGTCCTCGTCATGTATGTTATGCTCTATCTCCCTCCACACCTCTTCCTGAACCTCCCTGAAAAATTCCTGAAAGGTTATGGTTCTGGATTTTAAGGGCATGAAATCCAAATAGCATTTTAGTATAAGTATTTAACCACTCAAAAATAGAATTATAAATGGCAGATACAGATTTACCGTTTTTAAATCTGTATTTTGTTATTGTTGA
>CAZTWM010000025.1:0-12158 GCA_964617935.1 uncultured Thermoplasmatales archaeon
TTAAGAACAAACGAGGCACAGAAAATTTGAGACAACATTGCGCATAATCATGCTGCAATGAAATGGTGAAAGAATATTACAATCAGATGCAAAAGTATCCCATATTGATTCATTGGATGATAAAGAGAAGGCAATGATATGGATAAGCCGTTTGCAGGCGAAACCTTAAAACATTTAAAGAAAGAATCAATATCCTTTTGCTGACCATAGATCTATAGATACCAACATATTTCATATCTGAAAATGCGGGCGTGGTCTAGGGGTTATGACGCAAGCTTCCCAACAGCCCTTTCGCCATGCATGGCATTGACGAAAAAGGGGAAAAGCTTGTTGCCCGGGTTCGATTCCCGGCGCCCGCATTTTTATGGGCCATTGACTTTATTTTTCCTTTTAAAGATGAAAAGCGATGCTGCCAATAAAGCGGCAATAAAAACGACGGTTCCAAATTTGGGTATTTTGTTCCCCTCCTTTGAATTTACCTTTCTGGTGAGCCAGGATTCAAATATCACATTGGCAGTAACTTTGTCTCCGGAACCGGGGGCAACTCCGGAAGGACCATCTGAGGAGCCCCACCAGTTATTGGTGGCATTTATTACATAACGTGTTTCATTATTGTAATTATAAGCTCCAAACTCAAAATTTCCATAAATGTTGTTGTGGTGGATGCTATTATTAAAGGAAAAATAACTGTAAATGCCATTTTTTAAGTTAGAATAAATGCTGCAATATGACACCGTGTTGTTATAGGAATAGTCCAACTCGATACCATCTCCCTTGTTTAAGTAAATGCTTGAATCCATTATCAAAGTTTTTGAAGAACTGGAAAGCCAGATGCCATACCATTTGTTGGAATTAACATTGCAGCTGGAAACTGTATCGTTTGATGTATAAAGAAGATAAACACCTATATTATTTGAATAAATATTGCATCCAGAAATTTTATCACTGGATGAGTTTTTATATCCTATACCAAATTCATTGTTTGAAATTTTGCAATTTAGAATTTCATTTCTGGAGGAGTCCAGAATATTTATGCCTTCTTTATTGGATGAGATATTACAGTTTGAAATTATATTATCAGGAGAAGTGGTCATTGCCGCTCCTTTTGAGTTGTTGTAAATATGGCAATTGTATATCATAGTATTGGACGAACTTATGAGCCATACTCCTATCTCATTGTTTAAAATTTTACAATTTGAAACCACAATGCTTGATGATCCAAAAATCAATATTCCAGCGCTTGGCAGTTTGCTATCATAACCCGTGCTTTTTAATTTTCCACTATTTCGTATTGTGAAACCATTAATTGTGATTTCACTGCCAGTTATTTTAATTACATCTTCATTTTTTCCTCCGTCAATTATTGTTTTCTCTGGTTCCTCTCCAATGATATTCAACCTTTTATTTACAACAACATTTTCTCTGTATACTCCAGGAGAAACGAGGATTGTGTCTCCATCTTTTGCATTATCTATTGCTCTTTGGATTGTTGGATAATCATCTGGGACATTTACTGTTTTTGCATCTGTTTTTACTGCGATTATGGTGAAAAGAGCGATGATAAATATCAGTGTAAGCCAACTTTTATACTCCATGATATTATATCTCTGCAATATTTATGACTTACCGAGCAGAGTAAATGATTAATATCTCCTTTCATTTAACAACATGGAAAGACGGGGATATTTGTTGCTCATAACCTTCATAGCCATAATTTTTGTTATTATCATTGTATATAACGAAAGCAGGAGGGAAGGCAATGTAGAGGCAAAACCCATGGTGATACCTGACTATGATCCCACCACAGATATCCAGGTAATATTTCGAATAGATGAGATAAGAAAAATTGATTTTGAAATGGGGGAAGAGCCGACCATGGCACTGGAGATATCCATGGATGGAAAGAGTTTTGAAGTGGGGTCATGGAAGGGTATAGATGTATACCCGAGATGGAGACACATACAGGATGTGGATGATTCAAAGGAAAATGTTACCATAGAAGTTAAACTTTATGAGATAAAAGATAATGAAAAAATTCTTTCTGATATAAGTCCTGCTGAAGGAGATTACACAGGAAAGACACTCAAACTCACATATTCCATTAAAACGGGAAAATGGTGGGGAGAAGACTATTTGGGAGATGAAAATGGATATGGACATGCTTCAGGCACTGAAGATGGAAATTATGATGAAAATGACTATGAAATATTCTTCGACATCTATCAAACAGATGCAGATGGAGATAGGCTGACATGGTATGAAGAGGTATTTGTATATGGCACAGATCCCAATGTAAGCGATTATGGAAGGGATTATGATAACGATGGCATTCCCATTGAATGGGAAGTTAAATATGGCTATAATCCTTTCAAATATGAGAATCATTCCACCCTTGACCCCGATAAAGATGGAATACAGAACATAGAGGAATACTGGATGAGTGAATGGCACTCCGACCCATTCTCTCAGGATGTTTTTGTTGAAGTGGATTACATGCAAAACATGATTTTCGGGCATACAACATTTCCAGAATATTCAAAGGAAAAGGTTATATCTGCCTTTACAAAGCACAACATGGTCTTGCACATAGATGATGGTTTGATGGGAGGTGGAGGAGAAGTATTGCCATATGAAAAATTCTATACACCCGAAAAACTCTCCCTTTATTATAAGGAATATTTTTTGCATAATGGAAAGGATGAATGGAGGAGGGGAATATTCAGATATGCCGTGATGGTTCATTACACCATTCCATCAAAGAAAAATGTTGCTGGCTATTCCTACTGGCCCACCAATGAAGATAAGTTCTGCACCTTCGTCGTTGGAACAAGGGTAATCAAAAATTATCGCTTTACTCCATTGGCGAGGCAGACGGCCATGGCGAGTTTATTCATGCATGAACTGGGTCATACTCTGGGCATTTTCTGGCACACCTTTCATGGGTGCGACAATTCCACCAACATTTATCCCTGGCTCAGTGGGTGGGACAAATACGCCAACTATAAAAGCTGCATGAATTACCGCTATGCCTGGCAACTCATAGATTACTCAGATGGAAGTCATGGAGAAGGAGACTTTGATGACTGGAGCCACATAGATCCAGCATTCTTTGAGAAAAGATTCTTTGCGGAGCCACCGATAATACTATAAAAAAGAAGAAAGGGAAGAAGGGCGTTATACATTGAATATCCAGACTTCCTGCTTATCTATAGCAATGTTTCCTGAAAAATCATACGCCACAATTTTTATTTCATGTCTTCCTATAATAAATTCGTCCCAGAACCATGAATAAGGTAACGTATAGTCAACATATTTCAATTTTCCATCAATGTAAAATTCAACTTTGCTTAATTCATTGCCATTCGCTTCAAATTCTAGTGGTCCAATGATTATTGTATGCCTTAATGGAATTATTTTATTTCCAAATATATAGAGACATCCATGTTCCGGTCTTCCAATTTTTACATCAAATGAGTAGGGGACTTTTATTGGTAATGGATCAGACCATTCACTTTCGTAACCATGTATATCCATTGCCTTAACTTTTATTTGATATGTGCCTTTTTCATACCAAGTATGAGATGCATTTACTATCTCTCCAGAATCATACCAATCTGTCCAAGTAAATGTTCCATCTCCCCAGTCAAAGCAATACTGTATTTTATCACCATCAGTATCTGTTGTGCTTGATGAATATGTATAGGAAACATTGAATTTCCCTGTTGTTGGACCAACTGGTTTAGAAGGTTTATCTGGAGGGTTATTTTCTTTTGTTACTGTAAAACTCCATACATCTGACCACTCTCCACTATTATTAACTCCATCCACTGCTTTAACACGCCAGTAATATGTTCCCATAGATAATGCCTCTGATTTATTCATTATATACTCTGAACCAATGATATCTTTTCTTTCGAATACAATATTATTAAAGGATTCATCAGTAGCTACTTGTAATGTATAATATACATCAGAAATATCCTCTACATCACTCCAATCAAAAGATGGCGTATTAGTTACTGATTCTTCATCAGATGGTGACAGCAATTTTGGATTTTCTGGAGGATTATAATCAACGTAGAGGTGATGTACCTTTACAATCTCTTTGTTTCCTAAATAATCTGTACTATAACACTCCACTACGTGAGCGCCTTCCGAATTTATTGAGAACGGGGTTGTATATTCTTTCCATTCTCCTCCATCAATCCTATAGTGGGTACCAGATACACCAACTGGGTCAAAGATTTCACCTTCATATGTATAATAAAAATTACCATAATCAATTCCCTCAAGTATGCATCTATGTACCCGCCCCACATTTTCAGGATCAACTGGACAGTTATTAGGATTTGCATTAGCACCGCTCCATATTTGAGGATTTTGTAGTCTTCCAAAAGTAGGTGGACGGTTTTGGGTTCCATGGCGATCATTCCATGCAGCGTTGAATGCATTCTGTATTGTAGCACCTCCATTTATTGCTTGCCAAAATACATTGAAAAACGAGAATCCACAATTTCTTGTGACATTCGGAAAAAGTGCGTAGTGAGATTCATCAGTAGATGTAACTATTATTCTATTACGCGCTTGCAGCGCTTGTATGAATCCTCCAGAATTACAGAAATCTAACAGTATAACCATTTTTTGACATTGGATTTGATTCAGCCATCCGTTTAGTCGCTGCGGAGTTATAGATGGACAATTTTGTCCAGTGTCCTCACAGTTAAAATAATAATCTTGCCCTTCTCTTCCGCCGTGACCTACCAAATAGATTATAACCTCAGCAGTTTGGCTCTCCCTTGCATTATTGATTGCATTTGCTAGATCTGTTATCATCTGTTGAAGTACCCTTCTCATACAATTATATCGTTGGTTTCCGTATATCTTATTATGGTCACAATCAATTACTGGGTTATCATTTCTTGTATTGACATTAAAATCTCTTCCACCAAACGCATTTTGATTTCGGTTTGTACGATCGAAGCTCACCTGATTAAAGTCATTATGCCAAAGAGCGAAAAAAATCCTATCATCAGATATATTATGATGGTATCTTAAGACGTGGTATGCTTGCAGTCCTTGAGCTGGCATACCTGGAGTCGGTCTTAATCTTCCTTGTTGGTCCGGAGCAGTGTCCGCCGATACAAAAATTAGAGCCCATCTATTTGTAACCGTATTATCACGGTCTTTAGAGAAGACTGTTATAGGAGGGGTGCTATCAACATAATAGGTATAATTGTTAATGGTTTCTATGTTTCCTTCATAATCAACAGAATAAAATTCAATATAATGAGGCCCGTCCTCAGTCAAATAGAATGTTTCTTCATACTTAGTCCAATCACTCCAATTGCCTAAATACCATATTCTATATAGGGTATAATTTACACCACTTCCTCCCTCATTGTCTTGTGCTACTAAAGTAAAAGGAGTTTCAGAAGTAACGTACCACATTTCCTCTTCTTCTTTGAAATATTTTGGTTCTCCTACTACTAATGTTGTTGTTGGAGGAATTGTATCTTCCACCACATATGTTACAGTTTCCTCATCATATCCATAATTTCCAGCAGCATCACTTGCTTCTATTCTTATTCTATTCCATCCCTCATGCAACGTTATTGGAATTTCAAATGAATAGTTGGTAGTTGGTTCTTCCAGAGGCCAGCTGCTTCCTGTTGCTCCTCCTTCCCATTCGTGGGTATAACCATAGGAAACCACTCCAACATTATCCGTGATGTATCCCCAGGCAGTTATGTTCGGTTCAGTAAAGGTTGCTCCATCAGGGGGATATTCCTTAATAACAACGGGTGGCTCTGTATCATTTTCTTCTTTATATATTGTAACTATCAATGGCTCAGACCACTCACTTTCCTCAAGGTAAGGCAAATCTCTTGCCTTTGCCTTAACTTCATATGTTCCAGGCTCATCCCATGCATGAAAATTCTGGAAAGGTGTGCCAGAAGTGATTGGACCCAGCCATCCTGTATTGGTGCCATCCCCCCAGTCAATTAAATATTCCAATTGGTCTCCATCTGGATCTGTTGTAACTGTATTGAAATACAAAGTTTCCTTAACCTTTCCAGATGTCGGTCCTTCTGGTTTGGTGGGTTTATTCGGTGGATTGTTTGGAGGATTATATGTAACATTCACACTGTCCTCACCCATTGCTCCATATATGTTCTTAAATCTCACTATAATCAAATTCCATCCAGGATGCAATCCATAAATGTCTATTCTGAATTCAACATATTGTGCTGTCTCAAAATAGGATGAATTGCTGTAAGAACCTCCTTTATAATGCCATTCCCATTCCCAGTAGTTCATTCCATTCTCATCGCTGGCATATCCACGAACCACAAGATTAGGGTCTGTAACAACTGCTCCATCCTGTGGTTGTGTTATCACAACAATAGGTTGCAGTGTGGGCAAAGAACATTCATTACTTCTGTAAATTATTTTGGCAAAAACCCTTTCATTCTTGTCTTCTTCTCTAAATTCATTATTTACGGCAAAACCGCTACCAACAAACAACAAGATTATCAGCACGGCCAATAATCTTTTCATTTTACCTCCTTATAACCCCCGCGAGGTAGGGTTCTTTTTTGTTCCGCCTCGCCCGTTTGCTATCATATATGATAGCATATATCAATGCCTCCATTTTTATATATGCCAGATTTTATAAATTTTATGGCAGAGGTTAAAATAACGCCAGGAATGCTTGAAATTCTGGAGGAGAGATATGCAAAATACTGGTGGAAGGATGAGGATGAAAAGGAATATGCAGAAGTGAAGAAAGACCCCTTCAAACTCCTTCTATTTACCATTCTCTCTCAAAATACATCTGGAATAAACACAAGGAGGGCTTATAAGGGATTAAAAAATGCATTTGATGTATCTCCTCACTCTCTTGTCCATGTTCATGAGGGAAAAATTGCTGATGCCATTAAGGCGGGAGGACTGCACAGAATAAAGGCAAAGAGAATAAAGGAGGTGGCGGAATTTATAATGAAAAAATGGAATGGTAACATAGAAAAAATGCTGGAAGGAGGGAGGGATGTGGCGAGAAAGAACCTTTTAGCTCTTCCAGGTGTTGGAGAAAAAACTGCAGACGTTGTTCTTTCTTCTCTTTACGGAAACAGAGATTCCATTGTCGTAGACACCCATATGAAGAGAATAGCAATCCGCCTGGGAATTGTGGAGAAAAATGCTACCTATAAAGAAATTCAGGAGGCAATAAGGAAAATTTTTCCATGGGAAATAATTCCTCCTTCTAAGGAAGAAAGAATACTCGCCCTTTTCTGGCTCATGGCTAAGCATACGTGTGATGCCAAAAAACCGAGATGCCATGAATGCATTTTGAAAAACGATTGCAGATATGCAGAAACTGGAAGTACATCCCTCAACAAATTATAAAAATAGAACGGCATTTTCACACCATGAAACTCATGGAATACATGGGAAAAGAGATATTTAGGGAATATGGAATTCCAGTTCCTAAAGGGAGAGCAATCGAAAAAAAGGAGGATTTGAAAAAAATTGATTTTCCCTTTCCCTGGGTGATGAAGGCTCAGGTACTTGTAGGAGGAAGAGGGAAGGCAGGAGGAATAAGATTTGCTTCCAGCATGGAGGAAGCAGAGAAATTATTTGATGAAATCATGGAAATGGAAATTAAGGGGGAGAGAGTAAGGCGTGTGCTGGTGGAAGAAAAGTTGAATATTGAAAAGGAATATTATCTGAGTTTTTTCCTGGACAGAGGAAGCAGGACATATCTCATGATGTTCTCTTCGGAAGGAGGTATGGATATAGAATCGATGGCTGAAAAAATTCTGAAAGTGCATGTTAACCCGCTTGCAGGACTGCAGGCGTATCAACTTAGAAAAATTCCAAAGGAGGCAAGGAAAATTGCAGAGAAACTTTACCGCCTTTTTGTGGAGAAGGATTGTGAACTGGCGGAGATAAACCCCCTCGCCCTTTGTGATGGTAAATTAATGGCAGTGGATTCAAAAATAATAGTGGATAATAACTCTCTTTATCGGCATTCCGAATTGCCTGAAGAGGACACAGAACTCACACCACTGGAAATAGAGGCAAGGGAAAAGGGAATTGCTTTTGTTCAACTCGATGGAAATATAGGTGTAATAGCCAATGGTGCCGGGCTGACAATGGCTACCCTCGATGCCCTCAATGAATTCAATGGTAGGGGGGGTGTTTTTTTAGATTTAGGAGGAACGGATAATCCTGAAAAGGTGAAACAGGCTTTTGATCTCATGGTGAAAGCGAAGCCAAGTGTCATTCTCCTCAATTTATTTGGAGGGATAACAAAATGCGATACAGTGGCGAGAGGAATAATAGAATTCATGAAGGAAAGCAAAGTGGAATGTCCTGTAGTGGCAAGAATAAAGGGAATGAATGAGGAGGTGGCAAGAGAAATGCTGAAGGATTATGTGATAGCCGTCGAATCATTTCAGGAGGCGGCGAGAAGGGCTGCTGAACTGGGAGGTGATTAAATGGCTATATGGGTTGATGAAAGCATACGTCTTGTGGTTCAGGGAATAACAGGGCATCAGGGGCAATTCCATACCATGGCAATGAAGGAGTTCGGCACCAATGTTGTGGCAGGTGTCACTCCTGGCAAGGGAGGGATGGAGGTTCATGGAGTGCCTGTGTATAATTCCATGGAGGATGCCATGGAAAGAGAGCCCAATGCCAGCATTGTTTTTGTGCCTGCCCCCTTCGCCAAGGATGCTGTAATGGAGGCGCTGGATGCTGGAATAAAGATGGTGGTGGTGATAACCGAGAACATACCATTCCATGATACCATGAAATTTGTTCATTATGGCATCTATAAAAAAGCCAGATTGATAGGTCCAAACTGCCCGGGCATTGCCTCTCCAGGAAAGGCAAAGATAGGTATTCTTCCAAATACCATATTTAAAGAAGGAAATATAGGGGTTGCATCCCGCTCCGGCACTTTAACCTATGAAATAGTCAATTCCCTTACTCAGGCGGGGCTGGGACAATCCACATGCGTGGGGCTTGGTGGCGACCCCATAATAGGCTCGACATTCATAGATGCTTTGAAGGCGTTTGAGGAGGATGAGGGGACTGAAGCCATTGTTCTGGTGGGGGAAATAGGGGGGACGGCTGAGGAAGAGGCTGCAGAATATATAAAGGCAAAGATAAGCAAGCCCGTATATGCATACATTGCGGGAAGGACAGCCCCTCCAGGTAAGAGGATGGGACATGCGGGAGCAATAATATCAGGGGGTAAGGGAACAGCAGAGTCAAAGGTGAGGGCTTTTGAAGATGCAGGCGTTAAAGTAGCTCGTTTCCCTCATGAAATTGCTGAAATGATAAAAAATGATAAGGGAATTTAGAGGTAAGAAGCCATTTATACATCATGAGGCAATTATAGATGAATCAGCCATGGTTATGGGGAATGTGGTTATTGGAAAAAAAGCCAGTATATGGCCCCATGTTCTCATAAGAGCTGATGATGCAGGCGTGGAAATAGAGGAAGATGTGGCGATTCTGGATAAGGCATTTATAGAAGCACCCAGAAATGTTTTCATAGGGAAAGGGAGCATAATATCCCATGGAGCCATCATTCATGGTTCAACCATAGGAGAAAATGTTCTGGTGGGAATGGGGGCAATAGTGATGGAGGTGGAAGTGGGGGATAATGCAATAATTGCAGCAGGCTCTGTTGTCACATCAGATGTTGAAAAAAATTGTATGGTGGCTGGGATTCCTGCCAAGAAAATAAGGGAAATAAATGAAAGAGATGTGCTCAAAATGGAAGAGATGAGAAGGGAATTGAAGGAAAAGGCGATATATCTTAGGAAAGATGAAGGAGATTAATATAAAGGGCAGCATGATATACATTCTTCCTGTTATACATGCATTGCAGGGGGAGGAGAAAAAGGTAAAAGATGCCTTTGAAAAAATAAAGCCTGACTGTGTTGCCATTGCCATTCCTCCAGAGGATTTGGAAATAATTGGTAGAGTGGATGGTGAAGAGGTGGAAATGAGTTTGCAGCATCAGTATTATCTTTTACACCTCTCCACATATGGAAAAATTTCCCTTCCCCCACGAGATATAACGCTTGCCCATGAAATGGCAGTGGAAAAAAACATTCCATTAAAAGCAATTGACGTGGATGACATGGAATATGCTGAATTGCTCACCCAGCATGTTTCATTAATTTCCCTCATCCGACATTCAAGGAAGATAAAGAAACTGGGGAAAAGGAAGTTTAAGGCAAAAAATGCGGAAGAATTTGTCATGGAATGGGAAAAGGAGGTGAATTCGATAAAAGATTTCAGAGAAATGGAGGATAAAAGAGAGGAAAAAATGGTGGATAACCTGATTAAATTATGCGAAGAATACAGAAAAATACTGGCTATATTTCCTCTTGAAAAATATGAAAAAATAGTATCCAGGTTAGAAAGATATAAAAAATGATGCCACATTCCCAAAACATGAAGAAAAAAGTGGTGATAATGGGGGCAGCGGGCAGGGATTTCCACAATTTCAACGTTTTTTATAGAGATAATGAAGAATATGAAGTGGTTGCCTTTACAGCAACGCAGATACCAAACATTTCTGGAAGAAAATATCCTGCTGAACTTGCAGGCAAGTTATATCCTAATGGAATACCCATATATGACGAAAAAGATTTGCCAGAGATAGTTGAGAAGTATGATGTGGATGAAGTTGTATTTTCATATAGTGATGTTTCCTATCCATATTTAATGCATCGCGCCTCCATAGCCAATGTGGCGGGGGCGGACTTCAGATTACTCAGTCCAGAGCATACAATGATAAAATCCGAAAAGCCCGTGGTGGCTGTATGTGCTGTGAGAACAGGATGTGGAAAATCGCAGTTTTCCAGGAAAATATTTGAAATTCTTTCTGAAAAATATAAGCCAGTGGCAATACGCCATCCCATGCCCTATGGCGAGTTGGCGAAGCAGAAATGCCAGAGATTCGCCAGTTATGATGATTTGGACAAGCATGAATGTACCATAGAGGAGAGGGAAGAGTATGAACCATACATAGACATGGGCGGCATTGTATATGCAGGCGTTGATTACCAGGAAATTCTGGAAAGTGCAGAGAAGGAGGCAGACGTAATAATATGGGATGGGGGCAACAACGACTATCCATTCTATAAGCCGGATTTGCATATTACCATAGCAGATCCTCATCGCGCAGGGCATGAACTTGCTTACTATCCAGGGGAAATAAATCTCAGGATGGCGGACGTTGTTATAATAAATAAGGTTGATACTGCAAAGGAAGAAAACATAAGAAAGGTGGAGGAGAACATAAAGGAAGTAAATCCCAGGGCAAGGATTCTGAAGGCTTCCTCACCTATAACGGTAGAGGGGAATATAGAAGGAAAGAGGGTTATAGTCGTTGAGGATGGTCCTACGGTAACGCATGGAGAGATGCCCTATGGGGCGGGGGCGATAGCAGCCCAGCAGCACGGGGCGGAAATTGTGGACGCCAGACAATATGCAGTTGGTTCAATAAAGGCGACATTCGAGAAATATCCCCATCTGGATAAAATACTGCCAGCCATGGGTTATGGAAGGGAGCAGATGAAGGAACTTGAGGAGACCATCAATGCTTCCAACTGCGATGCTGTTCTTGCTGCAACGCCCATAAATCTGGCAAGGGTAATAAATGTAAACAAACCAATAATAAGGGTGAGATATGGTGTTGGAGATGATGTGGAAAATGAATTAAGAGAAATACTCAATGAATTTCTTGAGAAAAAGGGGATGTAAAACGCCGATTTTCTTTTCCCGATAAAAAATCGCCAATATTAAAAATACATTGACATTCGTTGGATAATGGGGAAAATTGTTGCATTGGCAGGATTTACCCTTATTATGTTTGGGATATGGGGATGGAGTATAAGCATGGTCGGCGGGACTTTATCTTTACTCTTTTTCCCAGCCCTCTCCTTTTTTACTTTTATTGCTGGTATGATAATACTCATCATTGGACTTGCAGTACATCCAAGAGAGCAAAAAGAGCGATTTAAAGGTATAGTAGAAAAATTTGAAAAGACGAATACACCAATATTGGTTGCCTCTATTCTTATCTTCTTTTCATCTTTGTGGTTATTATACTATGGTTTCTTTGGCACACT
>CAZTWM010000026.1:0-11609 GCA_964617935.1 uncultured Thermoplasmatales archaeon
TCTGTTACTCCGTTTGAGATGAGATAAGATATAAATATTCCTCATGTGTTTTTTTTCATGCTGAAAAAATATGCTTTGGGCATTCTGGTTTTGGCGATTTTATCTGCTTCTTCCATTGGAGGAATGAATGTGAAAAGAGCAAATGATGAATTTGAAAAAAATTCCTCATTTAATGGAAATGTCGCCATTACAGACCAATTTTTTGACTCCATGATTAAAGGGTTGATGAAAATAGGACATATGTCATCCATATCTGCAGCAATTGTTAATGGAAATGAAATAAAATGGGTTAAAGGATATGGTATATACAATAGGGAGAAGGGTTTTACATCTGATGAGAATACGGTGTATTTGGTTGCTTCCATCTCAAAAACCATAACGGCGACTGCCATAATGCAACTTCAGGAAAAGGGCTTGCTCAATATAGATGATGATGTTAACAAATATCTCCCCTTTTCCCTGAGGAACCCCAATTATCCTGATATACCCATAACCATCAGAATGCTTCTTTCCCATACATCAAGTTTGAATGAAGACCCCATCACCTTCTATGCTTACATTCCTGGAGATCCTGAAATAGAGGGTTATCCCTATCCATGGCTTAAAGATTATCTTACTCCTAATGGAAGAATTTACATACCTCAGACATGGGGTGACTATCCACCGGGAGAGAAGATGAAATATGCAAATGTTGGCTATGGAATACTGGGATATGTGGTGGAAAGAGTATCGGGCATGCCGTTTGAAGAATACTGCAGAAAAAATATATTTGAACCTCTCCAGATGTATAATTCCAGTTTTTATCTCTCAAGTTTTGATACAAACAGGGTGGCGGTGCCCTATACAATTTATAGAGGAGAATATTATCCATTCCTGCATTACGGTATACTTGTATATCCTGCGGGCGGACTTAGGACAACGGTAATTGACCTCTCCCATTTCCTCATGGCACATATGAATGGGGGTGTATGGAACGGCGTGAGAATTTTAAATGAGAAAAGTGTGGAAGAAATGCATAGCATACAGGCGTATTCCAGTTATGGATTCGATTACGGACTGGGGTGGCAGATATGGCAGAAAGGAGGAGGGTTGCAGATAGGGCATACAGGCGGACTTTATGGGGTTTCCACTGAAATGGCATTTAGAGAGGATGGATGCGGAATAATATTCTTTACCGATAAGGAAATAAAGAATATAAGGGAAATGATAGTCTTTTCATTACTGGAACGCCTCCTTTTCTGGAAGGCAAACAACTACAAAATGGATGAATTGAGCAGGGGCAAAATACTGGAGACAATAAAGGGAAATATCCATTTGTTAAATGACAAAAATGTGGGAGAAGAAGAAATAAATTTCTATGTGGATGATGTTATGAAATCTCTCCTTACTTTTGCCCTGTACCACGATACCATCTCTTCCACTGTCTTTTCCAAGTCATAGCGTGGCTTGTAGCCCAGCAAATTCATGGCTTTTTGGCAATCTATCCTTCTGGTTGTGCCAAGAGATTTCACTCTGAATCTGGTGATGCTTGGTTCTCTGGACAATTTTTCCGAAATCCATGCAGAAATATATGCGATGGAATAGGGAATGTGCTTTCTCACTTTCTCCACACCCATTTCTCTTGCAATTTCTTCAAACAACTCCTTTATTCTGCATACAAAACTCACCACATTGAATATATTGCCCCCCTCATCTTTTTCAAGGCAGAGACGGAGGCATTGGGCAACATCTGAAGGATGAACAATGGAAATGTGCTGGTTTCCGTCTCCCACATACACCATTCTTCCTTTCTCAATTCCTGAAAGAATTATTCTGGTTGCATTTCCTCCTGCTCCAAGAACAAGAGGAGGACGGATTATAGAGGCGATGATGTTGTCATAGCCCTGTAACACTTTCTCTCCCATGAGTTTTGATTTGTGGTATGCATTGAGTGGCTTTTCCTGGCTCTCCTCGGTTATCCATTCTTCTGTATTGGGGAAACCATACACTCCTGCGGAACTTGTATAAATGATATGGCTAATCCCATTTTCAATGCATGCTTCAGCCACATTTTTTGTGCCCTCAACATTTATTCTGTAAAACTCCCCCCATTTTCCCCAGTCCCTGGCGAGGGCAGCATTATGAAAAACAGCATCCACATTCCTGCATGCCCTGTAAATGCTTTTATAGTCTGTAATATCCCCATATTTTGTTTCCACACCATCCATTTCAAAATTTTTTCTCCTGGTGAAAACAACAACGTCATAACTATTCTCTAAAAGTTCATTGACCAAATATTTTCCTATGAAACCTGTACCACCTGTAACAAGAACTTTCATTAAAGAAAATATATGATACCTTAATATGATTTGTCCTCAGATGGTGGAGGAGTAAATGGCTCATCAACCATCTCATTTTTATTCCCCATTACCAAAAATTCCCTAATATTTTTATATTCTTCCTCATTTTCCTCTATGAAACTGAATGCCGCCCCTCTTGGTCTGGCTGCCTTTGCTTTAACAACCTTTGTGCTTTCAATGGCTAACCTCGGGATAATAGAAGGAAGTGTTGCCGTTGCCCTTGCTTTCTTTTATGGGGGAATGGCTCAATTTGCTGCTGGAATGTGGAGTTTTAAGGGGGAAAATAATTTTGCGGGTACAGCCTTCTCTTCATATGGCTCCTTCTGGCTTTCCTTCGGGATGATTGAATTATTCACCGCCATGGGAACCTTTGAGTTTACAGCAAGGGCATTGGGAGTAATGCTTATTGCATGGGGTATTTTCACGTTCTACATGTGGATTCCATCCATTAAAATAGGGAAAGCGTTGTCTTTAGTTTTTCTCACACTCTGGCTTACATTCTTTGCTTTAGGTTTTGCTTCCATTTTTGACTTCAGTGTTAAAATAGGAGGCGGAATAGGATTGATATGTGCATTTCTTGCATGGTATGTTTCAGCAGCAGAACTTATAAACGAATTTTATGGTGGAAAATTGCCGCTGTAATCGGAAAGTTTTTCCCTTAGCCTTTCCTCGGATAAAAAACCTATTATTCTTTCCATTTCCTTTCCATTTATAAAAACCAGCAGGGTGGGAATACTCATTATTCCATACTCTCTGGCTATCTCCGGGTTATCATCCACATTAAGTTTGGCAAATGCAATGTTAGCCATCTCTTCTTCCAGTTTTTTCAGGGCAGGTTCCATTGCTATACATGGAGAACACCATGGAGCCCAGAAATCCACTATGGAAACGGGATTTTTTCTTATAAATTCTTCAAAATCACTGGAATTCAGTTCCTTCATTGAGAATGAATGGAAATAGAATATAAAAACATTTTAATTCCTGCACGCTTACACCCTCATGAAAATGAAGCCAAGGTGTGTTCCCTGCTTAATCAACAGGGTTCTCTTTGAAGCAGATTTGGTAACGGAGGATGAGGAAAAGAAATCCACGGTTATGAAGGAGATTGTGAAAAAAATGGCATCCATATATTCCAGCAGAAGAAGTTCGGCGGAAATTGCAACCGAGATACATTCATTGGCATACAAACTCCTGGGAAACCCGGATCCCTACAAGGAATTGAAAGAGAGGAGTAATTCCATCGCCCTCAAAATACTACCCAAAGTAGAAAAAATGATTGAGGAAAGCAATGAGCCCTTGAGAACAGCCATACTTTGCTCCATAGCAGGTAATTCAATAGATTTTGGAATAGAGGGAAGCGCATCCAGCCCTGAAGAACTGGCGGGGAAATTTGAGGAATATATAAAAATGGGGATTCAACATGATGATTTAGACAAAATAGAGAAACATCTTAAGGGAAATGTAGTGTATTTCACCGATAACTGTGGGGAAATTGTGTTCGATAAGGTTGTATGCAAAATATTGAAGGAAAAATATGATATCCATCTCACTCTTGTATGCAAAAAATATCCCATACTCACAGATGCCACCTATCAGGATGTAGAATCTCTGGGTTTTGATGAGGTTGTCGATGAAATAATGACCACAGGAAATTTTGCTGTTGGTGTGGATTTCAATGGAATAACAGAAAAATTGAAGGAAAGATTACGTAACGCATCTTTAATAATAAGCAAGGGAATGGCAAACTATGAAGCATTTTCAGAAACAGATTATAAACCCATTGTGTATCTGCTCAGGGTAAAATGCAAAAGTATAGCAGAGGATATGCATCTCCCGCAGGGCATAAATGCTGTGAAACTTTATGAATAAATAAAAAGGGAAGAGGTCAGTAACCCCCTATCATCAATGAGGGGTCTCCCAGAAGTGCCCACTCTTCCACTGTCTTTGCATCTATTCTGTCCTTGGTTGTCATTGGTGGATATGTATTTATATAGTTCCTTATGGCAGTTCCCCATGTTTCTCCGAGAATATTCTTTCCTTCTGCACCATATGCTTCAAAGAATCTATCTTCTATGTATCCTCCACTGTATTCCACACAATCAGGCACGCCATTTCCATTTTTATCTCTGCCATCATCGCCATACCCCAATCCTGTATTTCCTATGGTTGCTATTGCCCCTCTTTCAGCCATCTTTACAATATGCCATCCGAAGCATTCATAAGTGGGCTGATATGTCCATGCATTTTTGGAGAAGTCGAACAAACTTATGTTGAATTCGCTGTTGTGACATCCCCCTATTATGAAAATGGGAAGCATGTTTTTATTCTGCAGCAAATCCATGTTGTATGTCATCAAGCCGTTGACCCATGGGTCATTATGGCTTGCATATCCCACAAAGTGAGTTGCCCAGGCTGTGGGGCTTCCATGTCCGTCAAAAACAACGAAGCCATAACCCTTACTGAATTCTTTTATCACATTTATCCATGCAACTCTTCCTGCCATTTTGTTGGGTTCTGTATGTCCATATGTTAAAGTTCCATCACTGACAAACAAACTTGTTTTGTCAAAGTCGCCAGCCATGTAGTGGTCATAGAACCATTGTGTGGACACCTCTCCCTCTGGAATGTTATCCACGTCATTAAAGGTATCTCCTCCCACCAAGAGCATTCTGTTGAACCACTCCTCATTTTTAACATGACTGTTTTCATAAGTTATTATTTTACTCATCACATTCTGCAATTCCTTTTCACTCCTGCATGCCAGTCTCCCAACAAAAACATCAGGATAAAAATCAATTGTATCCTTGCCATATTTGAAAGACCATGCTCCAAATATTCCATCCCCATTGGTATCCCATGATGAGAAATTTCCTTCAGCATCATATATGTCTGCAAAATATAGGTCGCTTAGGTAGCCTGCCTCTTCATTGTCGTTAAGGGCAACATATCTCACGGGGCAATACCATAAACTGTCGTCGTGGTGGGTTGGTCCATCATATCCCCAGTTTCCTGTAAAGTAGGATTTTTTGCCCCCAACCAAGAGAACGTATTTTATACCATATGTTTCCAGCATGTCCTTTATGAAATACTTTATTTTCTCAGCCCCATCCCTACCATCATATTTGGATACAATATTCTCCACCGTTTCCACCATTGTTTTTACACCATGGCTTTCCTTGTGCTGTTTTAGTGTATCGATGGCATTTTTCCATTCTTCGGGGCATATTATGAGAAGGTCGTATGCATCATTTCCGCCGATACTCTTTTCCGGGAGAGTATAATCTATCTTTACCTCGAAATCACTGGAGAATTCTATCTCATTTAGCAATGGCTTATACCTTACGGGATATATATGCAATGAGAGTATGGTAACATGCTTTCCGTCCGCCAGCCCGCCTCCGAGGGTATATGTATACCATGTTTGGGGATATGCTTTCTCGCTTCCATATATACTTTGATCCTTGATGACTTCATCACTGTATGAAGAGCCAAGCGGCTTTGGTTTTGGGGCTGGTATTATTTTGCTGTCTATATGGCTGATGTCTATGCTCTTCGGCACACATTCAACCTTTACTCTTGTCCCCAGAGGGAAGTAATAAACTTTGGTATAATAAGGAAGCATGGGCTCTCCCTCATTATAAAGATAGTTTGCACCCTCCATGAAAATGGTGGCATATTCTCCTTTTTTCATTACTGTATAGGGTGAGAAATGCACACTTTCCGCTTTTGTCTCTGCCCCTTTTTCACTGGTCACATGCCTCTCCATCCCTGCAATGGTTACATTTGCCAGAATCATTCCCAGAGCAACCAATATAACCCAATATCTTTTCATCTTTACCTCCACTAAACCTAATAGAATCAAGGATTTAACTTTTACTACTTGCCTATTCTCGATTTCCAACCCCATCCAATAAATATCACCAATCCATTAATCTCCATGGATGAAGACATGGTTGAATATGCTCTCAAAATATCGAAGGCAAAATATGTGGAGGTTCGTATGGAAAAAATAGAGGAAAATGAAATTCTTTTTGTCAATGGTGTGATGAAAGAGAGCAACATAAAGGAAAAGGAGGGTTTTTCCATAAGGGTTATAGATGGTAGCATGGGATTTTATTTTTCCAATGAAATCAGCAGGGAAGAGATCAAAAAAGGGGTGGAAAAAGCGGAAAAAATGGCAAAACTTGGGAATAAAAGGGTTGAAATGAGCGAAGAAAGGATGGAAGAAAGGCGATATGAAATTCATGGGAAGGAGGCAGATATAGAGGAAAAACTGGATTTTATAAAGGGTATTGATGAGGAGGTAAAAAAACATCAGAGAGTATTTTCCTATAGTGACAAAATCACAGAAAAAATTTATATGAATAGCGATGGAGGGAAAATAATCTCCAGAATTCCCAGGATATATCTTTACTACCTCATAACAGTTTCCAATGGTGGAATCGAGCAGATGAACAGGGAGTTTGGCAACACAGGAGGATGGGAGATGGTTGAAAAATGGGATGTGATAAAGCATCTCCAGCATGACATAAAATTTCTTTCAGATTTAATAAAAAAAGGAAAAAAACCCCCTCATAGGGGTGATGTAATATTAAGCCCCTACATAACAGGTCTTATAGCCCATGAAAGTTGCGGGCACCCGTTTGAGGCTGACAGAATACTGGGGAGGGAGGCGGCGCAGGCGGGGAAATCCTATGCAGACAGAAATCTTCTGGGAAAAAGAATTGGGAATGAATGCATAAGTATTGCAGATGACCCCACCATACCTCAAAGTTATGGTTTCTATCTTTATGATGATGAAGGGGTGAAAGCAGGAAAAAGGATACTGATAAAAAATGGGATTGTGAACCAGTTTTTACATAACAGAGAAACAGCGTATGAAATGGGGTGTGGAAGCAATGCATCTGCAAGAGGGGTATATGGAAAGGAGCCAATAGTAAGGATGGCAAACACATATTTTATGCCCGGCGACTATGAAATGGAAGAGATGATGGAAGGGATAAAAGAAGGTGTTTATATGGCTACTTTCATGGAATGGAATATAGATGACAGGAGGATGAATCAGAAATACGTGGGGGAGGAGGCATATATAATAAAAGAAGGTGAATTAACGGGAATTGCAAAACATCCCGCCATAGAAATATCTACCTTTGATTTCTACAGAAAGGTGGATGCTGCTGGGAAAAATCTGGAATTCTATCCAGCCACTTGTGGAAAGGGAGATCCAATGCAGGGAATAGAAGTTTCAACAGGAGGGGTTGATTTAAGGCTGAGAGATATGGTGATAAAATGATGGGGATGCTGGAGAAGTATGATAAATTTGTGGCGATTGAGAAAGAGGAGGAGACAAAACAGATAAAGTTTTATGGCGGGAAAATGGAGGTAATAAAGGAATGGAAAAGCAGGGAAATGGAATGGTTTCTCTATAAAGATGGTAGACTTCTCAACATTTCCATGGAAAATGCAGACGAAAGGAAAGCAGAAAAAATGCTGAAAAGGGCAGAAAAAATATTTCCCAATCTTGTTCAATCTTCCTTTGAAATAGGGGAAGGGAAGCAATACAAAAATGATAAAATACTGGATGAGGAAATATTAGATGATGAGAGGATGAAAGATAAAGTGGAAGGGGCAATTGTTAATGGAATGGAATATGGAAAGGATGTTTCAGGTGTTCTCTATTCATCGATGGAGAAAATAAAGGTTCATAATTCACGTGGTGTTGTATGTGAAGATAGAAACAGCAGTTCCTATCTTTCCATAAGGGTTTTCACTCAGGAATCTTCAGGACATGCAGTAAGTTGTTCCCGAACGTTGAGAAATATAGATGAAAAGGTGGGGAAGGAGGCAGGAGAAATAGCATCAATGGGAAAGGAAAGAAAAAAAATAAAGGAGGGGAGATATGATGTTATACTGGCACCCATGGCGTTTGCCAACTTGATTTCAAATTTTGGAATGTGTGCATCATCCTTTGCTGTGGATGCTGGCTATTCTTTTTTGAAGGATAAAATTGGAGAAAAAGTGGGAAGCGAAAATGTAACAATATATGACAGCGGCGTTGAGAAAGATGGAATTTTTTCCAGGAAATTTGATGATGAGGGTGTAGCAACTAGAAGAAATGTTATAATGGAAAAGGGCATCATCAAAAAATATCTTCATAATGGGACAACAGCAATGGTTCATGGAACAAAAACCACAGGAAATGCAGGAATTATTTCACCTCACCCATGGAATCTGATTGTGGAGAAAGGGAGGAATAAAGTGGATGATATGATGAAAGAAATAGATGGATTGATGATAACAAATGTGTGGTACACTCGCTTTCATAATTATTCAACAGGAGATTTTTCCACTGTGGCAAGGGATGGGGCTTTCCTTATTAAAAATGGAAATGTGGAGTATGGAGTAAAGGGGATAAGGATAACTGATAATCTGGGGAAGATGCTCAAAAATGTGGAAATGCTTTCCAAGGAAAGAAAACAGATTTACTGGTGGGAAATAGAATATCCTGTTTTTGCTCCATATGCAATGGTTAGGGATGTGTCGATAACAACTTCTTAGTTCATTCTATTTTTAATTCCACTTCATTTTCTTCTTCTGCAATCCACGGAATCTCTATTTCAATCTCTCCGCCTGCTGGAATCTCCACTCCCTCTATCCTGTTCTTTTCCTTGCCATTCACCAAAAGTATTACTTTTTTGTTCTCTGCCGTTTTTTCTCCAACATTCTTTATTTTAACCTTGGTCACAATTCTTTCTCCTTCTTCAAATTCCTCCGGTTCATGCTCCATTTCTGTTTCCAGTATCTCTCTGGGTTCTCTAAGAGAAACCATTAAATTAAGAGCCTCGCTTTTGCCCTTTTCAGGAACTGCCACTAAATCAAGGGAAGCCCACTCATCTGGGGATGCATTGGAAGGAGCCACCACCATTACTTCCATTTCTCCCTCTTCTCCTCCCCTGAGCATTATCTCTTCCCTGTCCGTGTCAACGTTCCATCCCTCCGGTATTCTCCCCTCTATCCTGAACCTGTATTTTCTCCTCTCCTCTCCTTCCATTGGATTCGTCAATCTTATCTTGAAAATGGCTTTCCCTCCAGGTGGAATCTCCACCATTTTTTCATCGCATTCCATGATTATGCTTTTCTGCACAGTTCTTCCCATATAGTATGCTATTGCCAGAAGGGCTATCACACCCACAATAAAGAGAGCAAATCCTATTTTTTCGCCGATGTTGCCTCCTCCGCCCCCTCCAGGTGTTGTTTCATAATACACTCTTAGGGTAGACTGTGCTGTGCTTACCTTATCTGCCTCCACACATTCAGCCGTTAAAGCCACAACTCTGGTGGTTCCATTGGTGGCATTCTCAGGCACTTTAACAAACACTTCCACATCCTGACTTTCTCCAGCATCAAGGGCTATGCTTTCTTTTTCCAGTGTATTTTCCCATACACATGTGACAAAAAGATTGTATGTGGCATATAAATCTCCCGTATTCCTGACATTAAAGGTGAATGTTGCAGTCTCGCCAGGTGATGCCTTAACCTCATTATTTTTTGCAGTTACCTTTACCCCATATTCTGGAGGAGATATGGTTGTATTCAGCCATATGGAATCACTCCCCGTATTTCCCTGGGCGGATACTGTTATGTTTAGATACTCTCCCTGAGTTGCATTTTCAGGTGCAGTAATCGTTATGTCCACATCCTTGAAGGATTTGGGAGGTATGTTAATCTGCTCCTGTTCCAGTTTCACATTCCATAAGTTTCCGTTGTAGTTGGTGGAGAGCCTTACAGTATCATTCTGATTTCCATTGTTATAGACAAGCACTGTATATATCACCTCACCGCCCGGCTTCACATTCTTTTCCTGATTGAAGCATTCAATGCTTATTCCTCCCCCACTTATGTTGAAAGGTATGGATGCATGTGATTTCATGGTGGGTGAATCAAACCATATATTTGTGGAGAAGAATGGGGAGAGAGTGCTGAAAGGGAAAATTGAAAAAATATCGAAAGTTTTCTCCACCTTTATACCCAGACAATGACCTGCAGGTATAACAGTTTCCACATTACTTATCTTGAAAGTGTGTGCCTTTATGGTTTCATTTTTGAAAAACACAACAGGTGTGGACTTTGTAGCCTTTATTACATCTATGTTGCCGGATGGTGCTATATCAACGAGAGAAACTTTGATTATTTTGATCTGCATTGGGAGGGCATCGGGCTTTATGAAATATGCTTCTATGAAGAGAATCACTTTCACATCTCCATTTATCTTTGTATCCTTTGTGAAGGGTGTGGTCGCCCACACTACATAACCCTCATCCAAATTAACAGAGCGAGGGGAAACGCCAGTGGGACGGGAATAGTCCATTAAAAAATATTCTCCATGTGCAGGATTTTTATCATAATGGAAATAGTATAAAGTCTCCTGGGCATGTGCTGAGAATGTGAAGAGTATTAGTAGCGTTATAATAAGCGCCCTTTTCATATAAAAGGAAATATCCAATACTTATATAGATTTTGTTATGTTTTATGTTGCTGAAAGAAAGATTTTAAGGAAAGAAAATAACGAAAGGCGTATTGTTGCATCCATTTTTTCAATTAATTATTTATACTCTCAAAAATTCTTTTAGTATGAGAAAGGTGTTGGTATTTGGAATTGTTGCTGTTTTGATTATACTAAGTATTCCTCAAACTCCTGCCATTACAGATTCATGGATAAAAATTGAGGAGCCGGCTCCTGGCATATACTGGCATGGCGACAAAATACTGGCGATAAAAAATGCTGTTATCCTTATTGGAATGGGAAATGAAATAGAGGTGGCTGCGAAAGGGAGCGAAAATATAATCTCCACCTATTTTGCTCTCTACGATGCGAGAGAGAAGAATATGACTGCCAGTCAGTGGGACTTTAATAAGAATGACGGATGGGGATGCACCTTTGAAGTGGAGAGAGGCATTTATGTGCTCGTTGCTGCTGGAGCAGCCATAGATATTAACGAGCCAGTAGCCATAGATTATATGGTGCTGGTGGTGTGGTGAAAAATTAAGGCAAATAAAACCTGCATTTCAAATCTTCATTAATCTTACATTATCGTTTTTCATTCCACCAGATCATAAAAACGGAGCCAGGTGTGGGCAGTAATCCCCCTTCTGTTTTAGGCGGCATTCATCTAAGCGTCCCACCTCCGGGCGGTCCTGAGCAACCCCACCGGTGTTTGGACTTGCTCCAGGGCGGGGGCCGTTTCACCATATCCTGCAGCAACGTCATCC
>CAZTWM010000027.1:0-11483 GCA_964617935.1 uncultured Thermoplasmatales archaeon
GTGCCGAAATTTCCATGAGTCCATGGACCAACAAGCAATTTTTGATTTCCCATGTGTTGCAATCCTGTAAATGCATCCATTGTTCCTTCAGCAAAGAAGTCATACCATCCTCCTATGTGATATATGGGCGTGCCCACACGATTGTAGCGAGTGGATAAATCCATCCCCCTCCAGAAATCATCATACAAATAATGCTCCTCAAATATTGGAATCATATAATCCGCATTTTCTCCCTTCAACCATTCCTCAGAATCCACCCGAAATTCTCCTCCCGGATACATGGCATGTTTATACATATTCGATGCGGCGATGGCAACCATCATGCATGTTATGTTCCTTGCACCCGCCAGCATGTAGCCCGCTATCCCCATGGCGGAGCCGCCCCACATCGCCACCCTGCCATTACACCATTCCTGTTTCAAAATCCATTCCACCGTATCGTTTCCATCCTGCCTTTCGCCCCATCCCTCATCGAGGAAGGGCATGAACCTGCCTTCAGACGCATGTGTTCCGCGCATGTCCTGGACGAGGAGGGCATAGCCATGCTTCATAACCTGGTTTATCATTATTTTATCGGTGCTGTTTTTGTTATAGGGTGTTCTTATCATGATTACAGGATATTTCCCATTCCCCGGCAAATAAACATCTGTTGCAAGTTTCACCCCATCCCTCATCTCAACCATATATGTCTTCTTTATAAATCCATCTCCATAATTGTATGCAAAATTGAAGGGGAGAAGAAGGGAAAGGACGACAAGCAATGCAATAGCCTTTACCATTCCTTAGCCACTTTTTCTGTGAGGTAAAGAAGATATTTCCAGAATTCCTGCACCGTCTTTATATTCACCCTCTCATCGGGGCTATGGGGATGCTCTATTTGAGGACCAATGGATATTATCTCATCTATACCTGTAATGTCTCCTATAACTCCTGTCTCCAGTCCTGCATGAATTGCTTTCTTCTCAGGCTCTTTGTTATACAACTCCCGGAAAGCATCTGAGGCAATTTTCAGCAACTTTGAATTGAGGTTCGGCTTCCATCCAGGATATTTACTCCCCTCCTCCACCTCTGCCCCTGCAAGTTCTCCTATGCATCTTATGCTCTGCATTAAAGCATCCAAAGCAGAATTGATGGAACTTCTTGAACTCATCACCACCTCCGCCATCTCGCCAGTTTTTATGGTGGCAAAATTGGTGGATGTCTCAACCAGCCCCTTCACCTCCTGACTCATTGCAATTATGCCATGAGGAAGGGACATCATCATCTTCACCAGTTTTTCATTACTTTCCTTATCAAGAACCTTATCCACATTGCATTCCTCCACTTCCACCTTTATGTCAGGATCTGATGATGAATATTCATTTCTGAAATCCTTCTCCATTTCCTTTATCTTTTCACTTATATCATTGCCAGCAACCACCTCCGCCACCGCCTCCCTGGGTATGGCATTGTGTTTATCTCCTCCCTCCACTCTGCTTATTCTTGCATTTGTGTTGTATATGATTCTTCCAAGCAATTTTATGGCATTTGCCCTTCCCTTATCAATCTCCACTCCTGAATGTCCTCCTCTTAACCCCTTGACAAATATTCTATATCCCTTTCCCTGAGAAGGTTCATATTTTAAAGGCAGGCGTATGGTGGAATTTCCTCCTCCAGCACATCCTATGTATATCACGCCGAAATCCTCGCTGTCCAGATTTATGAGCATCTTTCCCTTTATAAAATCCTTTTTGAGGTTGAATGCCCCTGTTAAACCTGTTTCCTCATCAACTGTGAAAAGAAATTCGAGGGGACCATGCTTTATATCCTTTGATTCCATCAGTGCAAGGGCTGTTGCAACACCTATGCCATCATCTGCTCCAAGGGTTGTCCCCTTAGCCTTAACCCATTCCCCGTCCACATATGGCTGTATGGCGTCTTTGCTGAAATCATGCTCCACTTCCTTATTTTTCTCACAAACCATGTCCATGTGACACTGAAATGTTATCATGGGGGCATTTTCATATCCATTTGCTCCCTTTCTTACAACAACATTTCCCACATCATCCCTTCCAACTTCAAGTCCCAGATTTTTTGCCACCTGAACAATGTATTCTGCAATCTTTTCCTCATGCTTTGAGCATCTTGGTATTTTGCATATCTCCTCAAAATATTTCCATACAATTTTTGGCTCTAAATTTTCCAACATGAAAGTGTAATAAAAAAATGTATAAAGAATTTGTGTTGTTGCAACATCGCTACCCTATATGATTTAAACAAAAAGTATTATAAACCTTTTTTATCTTTTCCAGTGATGCAACAGAGATTACTGGAACTCTATGATCTTTCATCATCGCTCACACTGGCAAATTCCATGGAGGAAATATGCAGTATATTTTCTGCTGCCCTCAAAAAGGTGATGAAATTTGACAATTTTGCCCTTCTCCTCAAAGAGGGGGATGAACTGAAGACAGTGAAAACAGTTGGTATATACGAGCCTGGTGAACCTCTCAAATTGCACGGCAAAAGAGGAATAACTGTGAGATGTGCTGTGGAAAAGAAAACCATCTATGTTCCTGATGTGGGAAAGGATGAATGGTATATAGAAGCAGCCCCGGAAATAGAAAGCGAGGTGGCTGTCCCCCTTCTTTATGGCGAAGAACTGCTGGGAGTAATGGATGTGGAAAAAAAGGAAAAGAATGGATTTACCCAGGAGGATATACAACTCCTGGAAGTTTTTGCCAGCGTTCTGGCGGCATCCATCAAAAACTTTTCTCTAAAGAAAAAAATAAAGGAAGCAGAGGAAAACTACAGGGAAATATTTGAAAATGCTGTTATGGGGATATATCAGAGCACACCGGAAGGTAAACATGTGGAGGTGAATCCTGCACTGGCAAAAATATATGGATATGACTCCCCCGAAGATTTGATAAACTCCATGAAAGATATAGGGAAAGAGTTATATGTGGATAAGGGAAGAAGGGAAGAGTTTTTAAATATTCTGAAAGAAGAAGGAGAGGTAAGGGAATTCATATCACGGGTTTACAGAAAGGATGGGAGCATTATATGGATTGAGGAAAATGCAAGAGTTGTGAGAGGAGAAGATGGGAAAATATGTCATATTGTGGGCACCGTTGAGGACATAACAAAGAGGAAACAGGTGGAAAGGATAAGGGAGGCAATATACAGGATTGCCGAAGCATCCCATTCTGCAAATTCCCTGGATGATATTTTAAAATCAATTCATGAGATAATAAAATCGCTGATGCCAGCAGATAATTTCTTCATAGCAATTTATGATAAAGAAAATAAATCCTTTTCCCTCCCATATTTTGTTGATGAATATGAAAAAAAGCCCTCCAACGAAGAATTGACAAAGGGTCTTACAGGATATGTTTTTAAGAATAAGAAGGCGGTAATCATAACCCCCGCCGCATTCCAGAAACTTAGGGAGGCTGGAGAGGTGGAAAGGATAAGCATTCCTTCTGCCTGCTGGCTGGGTGTCCCTTTGAAGGCGGGACGAGAAATCATAGGGGTGATGGCTGTTCAGAGTTACATCAATGAGAGGGCATATGGGAGAAATGAGATGGAGATATTTGAATTGATATCCACACAGGTTGCATCTTCCATAAGGAGGGTTCTGGCAGAGGAAGAGTTAAGAAGTTCAGAGATGAAGTACAGGAGTATATTTAAAAATTCGCAGGAAGGGATATACAGAATTGACATGAAGGGAAGGGTCATTGAAATAAACTCTGCTTTAGAAAATCTGTTTGGTTATACCAAGGAAGAACTGAACAGCATGGATTTGAGCAAACTTTATAAAAATCCTGAAGAAAGGAAAGTTTTCATGGAAAAATTGAGGAGGGATGGGTTTGTCAGGAATTATGAAGTGGAATATTTAAGAAAGAATGGGAAGGTTGTTGTCGGGAATGAATATGCAACCATTGTCAAAGAGGGAAATGAGGAGTATATAGATGGAATAATACATGACATAACGGAACTCAAGGAGGCGCAGAAGGAGGCGGAATTCTATAATGCTTTGTTGAGGCATGATGTCGCCAATAAATTGCAGTTGATTATAGGCTACCTGGAGATTTTGATGGATGAAAATATTGGAGAGGAGGCAAAGGAAATGGCAAGAAATGCCATGAACTCTGCCCTTTCTGCTGTGGAAATAATAGAGAATGTGAGAAAACTCCATGTTTTGAAAAAGGAAAGCAAAAAGGAGATTAAAGATTTGGATAAGATAGTGAAATCCATTCTGAATGAATATGATGCAAAAATTCAGGAAAATAGTATAGAGGTGGAATATGAAAAATATGAAGGGAAGGTGAAGGTGAATGAATTTTTCAGGGAGGCAATTGCCAACATAATATGGAATGCCATCATTCATTCGGGATGCAACAGGCTGAGTATATATGCAAGGGATGAAGGGAAATGGACTGTTATAGGAATAGAGGACAATGGTATAGGACTGAGTGGGGAAGAGAAAAAGAAAATCTTTGATATGGGTTATAAGGGAAAGGAAAGCAGGGGAAGTGGTTTGGGGCTTTATCTCGTTAAAAAAATCATTGAAGGTATGGGTGGAAGAGTATTTGTATATGACGCCGGAAAGAAAGGGAAGGAAAGAGGAACGATTTTTGAAGTTTACATTCCAAAATGATTTTCAACTGTCATACCCATGTGGGGGATGCATTTATTAAACTTCCCTCTAAAAAATTTACACTGGAAGAAATGGTTGCCCCTCCCCATGGCTATAAACACAGAATTCTCTCAAAGGCAGATAAAAGAGAAATCATGGAAGGCATGAAAAGGGCTTTGAGAATAATGGAGAAATGCCATACAGATGTTTTTGTTGACTTCAGGGAGGGAGGGACGGAGGGAGTTGAATTGCTGAAAAAAAGCATTGGTGGGAGGAAAATAAAGGCAATAATACTTTCCCGTCCTTCTGAGATGAAATATAATGAGGAGGAGATGGAAAAATTGCTGTCCATCTCTGATGGCATTGGCATCAGTGCCATATCCGACTGGGATTATGAAATTCTGGAGGCAATATCAAATCATGTAAGGGAAAGAAAAAAGATTTTCGCCATGCATGCAAGTGAGGGGAAAAGAGAAGACATAAACGCCATTCTGAATCTGCGTCCCCATTTTGTTGTTCATATGTGCAAGGCAACGGAGGAGGATATAGAGGAGGTTGCTTTTAAAAACATAGGGGTTGTTATATGTCCAAGGGCTAATGCATTCTTTGATTTAACCCCTCCTTTAAAAATTTTGATGGAAAAGGGTGTGAGAACAATGCTCGGCACTGACAACGCCATGATTGTTGAACCCGATATAATGAAGGAGATGGAATATGTGATAAAAAAATTTGATGTCAAAAGAGAGGAAGCATTGAAAATGATATCCAGCACTCCTTCAAAATTTTTTGGGGAAATTTTAAAAAACCGTGTGCATTCATAACCCCATGAAAAAGATGAAGGTTAAGGACGTCATGGACAGAAACCCCATCTTCGCAGAAGTGCCTGGAAATAGGGAGGAGGTGCTGAGAATATTCGGAAAATACGAGGTCTCAGGAGTTCCTGTTGTGAAGGCTGGCACAAAAAAATTTGCAGGGATAATAACCAGAAATGACATTTTCAAAAATCCTGAGGAGACACAACTGGCTCTCATAATGAACAGGAATCCCATAACAATATCCCCCGACGCAAGCCTGAAGACGGCAGCAAAGATATTTTATGAAAGAAGAATACATGGAATACCCGTGGTGAAATCTGGGAATCTGGTTGGTGTTATCTCTCCAACCGATATATTAAGGGTTATATCTGAGAAGGGTAAAAAAGAGGTGGAAAACTATCTTTCCCCCGTTTTCATACCCGTTTATCGTGAAACTCCTCTGCCTGTGGTCCTGAAAATATTCCGCCTTACCAATGCCTCCGCCCTCCCCGTCCTGGATGAAAATGGCTCGCTGGCGGGCATAGTGGCGGATGGCGACCTCTTTGATTTTTCACATTTGAAGGAGAGTGTTGTTAAATCAAATCTTGGAATAGGAGAGGATGAGGATATATGGACATGGGAGGGAATAAGGGATGTGATGCTCCTTTATTATGAAACCTCGAAGATAGAATTGCCCCCTGTTCCTGTTGGAGAGGTGATGGTGAGAGATGTTGTCACCACATACAGGAAGGCACCCATAGCAGATGTGGCAAGAAAGATGATGGAAAATGATGTTGACCAGCTTCCAGTAATGGATGAGGAGGATGACATAATAGGTATGGTCTATGATGTTGATTTGATGAAAGCAGTGTTAGAATGAGTGAGGAGATATATGAAAAGATAATATCTCTTGCAAAAAGGAGGGGATTTTTATACCCTTCCTATGAAATTTATGGTGGTGCATCCGGCTTCTATGATTATGGTCCCCTGGGCACCCTCCTGAAAAACAAAATGGAGGAGAAATGGAGGGAATTTTATGTCATGGGAGAGGGATTTTTTGAGATATCAACGCCCGTCATAACTCCCTATGATGTGTTAAAGGCTTCGGGGCATGTGGATGAATTCATAGACGAGATTGCCACATGCAGAAAATGCGGGGCAACATTCAAAAAGGAAGAACTCCTGGAAGGAAAATGTCCCCTTTGCGGGGGAGATGTAATTGAAGGCAAACTCAACTTAATGTTTGAGACGAAGATAGGGGCGAGAAAAAAGGAGGTTGCCTTCCTCCGCCCTGAAACTGCTCAGGGGATATTTGTGGATTTTCCCCTCCTTTATGAATTCTTCCGCAAAAAAATGCCCTTTGGAGTGGTTCAGATTGGAAAGGGTTTCAGAAATGAGGTTTCTCCAAGGCAGGGAATAATAAGGCTGAGAGAGTTTTTCATGGCGGAGGCGGAGATATTTTTTGAGCCAGATAAAAAAAAGCATGAAAGATTTGGGGAAATGAAGGATGAAATTCTTAACCTTCTCACTGAAGAGGAAGAAGAGATGGAAATAAAGGTGGAGGAGGCTGTGAAGGAGGGTGTAATAGGAAATGAAGCCCTTGCATATTATATGGCTCTCACAAAGAAATTTCTGGTGAGTGTTGGCATAGATGAAAGCAAAATAAGGTTCAGGCAGCATAAAAAAGAGGAGCTTGCCCACTATGCCAGGGAATGCTGGGATGCAGAAATCTTCTCCTCCCGTTTCGGATGGGTGGAATGTGTTGGTATAGCAGACAGATCAGCCCATGATTTGAAATCCCATATGGAGGCGACGGGCATTGACATGAGGGCATTCAGAAAATTTGACAAGGAAAGAAAGGTGAGAAAAATTGTGGCAAAGCCCATAATGAACAAACTTGGAAAGGAATTCAGGGAAAAGGCAATGGAAATAGTGAAGCAGATGGAGAAAATGGAATTGAAGGGCGATGAGGAAAAAATAGTGGTGAAAGTGGATGGGGAGGAGGTTGAGATAGGTAAGGAATTCTTTATATTGGAGGAAAGGGAAGTGGTGGAGAGCGGTGAGAAATTTATCCCCCATGTTATAGAACCATCCTATGGAATGGACAGAATATTTTATTTCATCCTCGAACACAATTACAGGGAGATGGAAAAGGAAGGGGAGAGATATGCCATCCTCTCCCTCCCGCCAGACATGGCGCCCATAAAGGCAGGTGTGTTTCCCCTTGTAAGCAGGGACAATCTGCCCCATGTAGCCAAAAAAATCGAGAAAATGCTCAGGGAAAATGGAATAATGGCTGTTTATGATGAGAGGGGCAGCATAGGGAGGAGATATGCCAGAATGGATGAGATAGGAACGCCCTTCTGCATAACCGTGGACTATCAGACACTGGAGGATGATACAGTCACAATCCGCTTCAGGGACACGGCGGAGCAGGTGAGGGTGGGTATAGGAGAAATAGTGAAATGGATAGGGGAAAAAATATGAAAAAAATTTTGGTTATACTCTCCGTCCTTGCCCTTCTTTCTCCATCCATTCCCGCCGAAGAAGATGGCAGAGTTATCGTTTTATCCTCAGATTCAGATGTCTTTTATACCCTGATTTCAACGCCCCTTTCCTTTTTACTCCATGCTCCCCTACTCATTTTTCATGAAAATCTGTCCTCATCCCATATTAAATTTTTGAATGCATATAATGCGGAGAATTTGATTGTGGTGGGGGGGCATATTTCATGCAATTATCCAGAAAAGGAGTTTTATGGTGATCCCGCCAATGTATCACTAAAAATAGCAAGGGAATTTTATGGGAAAACTGAAAAGATTCTTCTCATCCCTCAAAATATGAGTTATTACAACCTCTCCATCATTGCAACCCAGATAGCATGCTATGAAAAGATTCCATTGATTTTGTATGATGGGAATAAGGAAGAGGTGGAGGAAATATGCAGGGAAAAGGAGGTGGAGAAAATAATTTCTGTTGGAGATATGGGCATAGATGGATATAACGAAATCCATCTGAATAATGAATCTCAGATTTATTCATATCTCATGAAATTAAAGGGCGATTATGATTATGCTGTCCTCACCAACCCCAGGGATGCAATTCCTGCAGAGGTGATTGGGGAGGAAATTAAAGAATATGATGGGCATATTAAAAACTTCAAAATCATTCTTTTTGCCCATGAAATAAATATTCTTGGAAACGACAGCCAGTCCTTTATCATAAAAATGCCCGATGGGATAAACAGAGTTTATGTTGATATAAATGTTCCAGAAAATGGAAATGCCTTTCCTCATATTATATCTGCCTATGTTTATAGGGGAAAGGAAATGATAACCTATTCCTTCAGCAATGCATGTGAAGTAGGGAAATGCCATCTGGAATTTTATTCTATAAATGCGGGAGGAGATTACAGAATTGTTGTGAAGATATACAGGGGAATAAAAGGAGGCTTTTTCTCCCAGCGTGGAATTTCTTTGGTGAATACCACATTCCATCTTAAAGTCAGAATGGAAAAAATGGAATCAGTTCATGAATCGTTGATTACCCTCTCCCCCCTTGCCCCATATCTTGCTTCCTTTCACAATGGCATCGTTGTAACATCAGAAAATGAAATAACCGATAAAGAATACCAGAAAATTTTGAGCGGGAAGGCAGGAGGCGCATGGAATAACCCAGCCATTCATCCCTACATAAACGAAAAGGTTAATGAGACGGTTGAAAAAATCGAAAGATTGAATGAAAATGTGGGGCTGAGATGGCTGGCTCTGCTCGGCGACACCAACATGCTCCCCCGTTATTATTATAAATCATCTACAGGTGATTCATATGTGGGTTATGGATTGCCTTCCGATGACCCCTATTCGCTCAATTTTTCTGTTGCAACTGGAAGGGTAATTGCCCAGGATGAAATCGACGCATCCCTGCTTATCGCAAGAACCCTGTTTTATGGGGAAATCTGCCAGGGCGGGTGGATGAACAAATTTAATTTCATAACAGGTGAGGGATTTGGAGAAACCGCAGGATTATTCCATCAAATTCCTTACTCAATAGAATTGAGAAAAAATGGATTCGAAACCCATCTTTTTGGCATATTCAGAAATGGAAGAAAAAATCTGGAAAGGATGAATGCATTTGATGCTAATTTTGTTGAATATGAAGGGCATGGTGACTGGTACTGGATGCTTTCCTCCATATACGGTATGGATTTTTACAGCAGGGTGGTGGATGTGGCTCATGTCGAGAAATACAATTTTCCTCCAAATGTTATCCTCACCGCCGCCTGCCTTATGGGGCGACTGGATGGCATTCCATTAAAAAGCAGTGTTTCAATGGCATTCATTCATGCAGGGAGTGTTGCGGTTGTATCATCAACAAGAGAGACCGGAGGGGAGGCGACACTCAAAATAATTGAGGATGAACTCATATACAATCATTCCAGCCTTGGCGAGGCGGTGGTGAAGTCCAATAAAATGACAGAGGAGCCAACAAAATATGTCCGCATTTTATACGGTGACCCTGCCTTCAAACCATATATACCTCATTCCTTTATCTCTCCTTCCTGAATGATGTTTTTCACAACCCTCTCTATTCTTTTTATGGCTTCCAATGCCTTATGAATTTCTTTATGGTCACATTTTTCCTTTACAATATTTAAATATCCCTCTGCAATGGAAAGAGGATTGAAAAAGTAATGGGCTGTTTTGAGTTTGAATTCCTTTTCCTTCTCAAGCGCCCTTTTCATTTCCTCATGGGCACTCCTTAATGCTTTTTCCGCCTCCTTTATTTCAGTGATGTCATGTATGGAAACCATGCATCCCACTCTGTTGCCATAATCATCGAATAAAGGGAGGGAGAAAACTTCATAAATTCTTTTCTCGCCATTCACCACCTCCACCTCCTCCCTCATTTCCTCTCCCGCTTTGCAATACTTTGAAAGTTCCCTGCATATTCCATCAAGTTCATCAACGGATTTGCCCACTATATCCATGCCTCCCAGAAACTTCCTGGCGGCGGGATTTATTTTTATTATCCTGTAGTTGGAATCCACCACTATTATACCATCCCTCATGTTTTCAATGATGACATCCTTTGCCATGGGGAGTATGTCAAATATTCTGAAACGCAACAGTCCCCATGTGATTATTATTCCTGTTATGGAAAAGCCAAAGGGGGTTAAATCAATGGGGGTTATTTTGGAGGTGTAAAGCACATTCCCAATGAGGGGAGCAAGTGCTGCAGAGACAAGAAGATAGGATTGTTTTTTGTAGAAACGGAATGATTTGAGAGATGCATGAATCAAAAGAATAATGGAGGAAATGACTATCAGATACACGTATATTATCCTAATCTGAGACCATATCCCATAATTCATCTGAAGCATTGAAAATGGCTCTCCCCCCATAATCTCTATTTTCTTCCATATAAGATGATGCATGTCGTTTGTCCATACAAGAACTGTAGCTATAATGGGATCGATGGAAAGAAGCAATACATTTTTCTTATTCACCATTTTTTCCTTACCTATATACTGCAATACCAGTATCAACCATACGGGAGGGATGCCCACTATTCCGAAATACTCCACCTTCACCCAGAACAACTTCTCCTCCACACCATTTCCCAGAAGTTCCATGGAATACCCCAGAGACCAGTCCATTATGAAAATCATGAGTATAATCAACGGGAGTCTATAAGGGGAGGGGCGTCGCATCACCATAACTATCATAAAAAATGATATGATGGATGAAAGAAGGAGCGGGAGCAGGTAAAGGGCAGCGATGAATTGCATCGACAAAATTGGCATTTGGGATTATAAAGATTTCTATTTGTAGAATTTATTGCAGTATCCCAAATTGTTTCACATTTTGTTTTCCGGAGTAAGAAAGTTAAAAAGAAGATAAAATGGATCATGCAATGGATATAACTACAAAAAGAGTCTATCAGATACAGCAATTTTATAAGGAAAATAGCAGGAGGGAACAACAGGTGCTGTTAACTTTAGCATTGCAATACCTCCTGCAATGCTAAAACAAAACGTTCATACTCATTGTCTATCTTTATTCCTC
>CAZTWM010000028.1:0-10781 GCA_964617935.1 uncultured Thermoplasmatales archaeon
CTATCAACCCAGATATCTCCATCAGGAGCAGGATACATAACATTGAATCCATCCCAAGGAACATATGAAGAAGGAACTGTTGTTACAGCAACAGCCCATGCATATCCGGGCTATGAATTCAGTCATTGGGGTGGAGATGCAGCAGGAAATGGAGAGACAATTCAAATAACCATGGATGGAGATAAAACAATAATTGCCTATTTCTCAACAGTTCCATCCCCACCTCCCAATAAAAAGCCAACCATTGTCATAACATTTCCATCCAATAATTCCATACTTTCTGGCATTGTTATGATTGGGGGAAATGCAGATGATGTGGACGGAAATATTGAGAGAGTGGAAATCAGAATTGATTCTGGAGAATGGATTGTGGCAGAGGGAAAAAATTCATGGAATTATTCATGGAATACTGCCACCGTTTCCAATGGTCATCATACCATTTATGCAAGAAGTTATGATGGAACTGACTATTCAAATATTACTTCAGTAAATGTTGTGGTGGATAATATTGCCATCAATCATCCTCCCGAGGTGATAATTACAGAACCCAAGAATGGAAGCATTGTTAAAGGAAGTTTTTTGGTGAAAGGTATTGCCATAGATGAGGATGGGAATGATGAAATAGTGAAGGTGGAAGTCAAAATAGATGGTGGTTCGTGGAATATCGCCAATGGAACAACCCTGTGGCATTATTACATTGATGAAAATGAAATCAGCAAGGGTTCTCATACGATATATGCAAGGGCCTATGATGGGAAAAATTACAGCAGCATAAAATATATTTCCATCAATTTTCAGAAAGGAGGGCGTGGAAAAAATCTTTTTATCTATCTACTCCTAATTATTGCTGTTGTCGTAGCATCTATAATGCTGGCGTACATCTTTTTCAGAAAGAAAAGGAAGGAAGGAAAGGTGGTGGAGGCAATAGAGGAAAAAAGATGTTTTGTATGCCTTGGAAAGTTCAAACCAAACTCAAAGATAGTGGAATGTGAATGTGGTGCATTGTTTCACAAAAGTTGTGCTGAGAGAGTAAAAACATGCCCCAATTGCGGAAGAAAACTTGTATAGAAATTTAATTTTTGTGACGAAACCAGCCTTATTTTTTAGCCATCTCATATTCTATAATTTTTTTTGCCCATTCCAATTTTTTTAACTTAATATCCCTGTTTTTTCCCTCTTTTTCCCTTGGCTTTTCAAAATCAAATCCTATAAGTTTGATTTTCCTTGCTTCAAAATGGGATGCAATGCAATATGCTCTGTCACCATCAGTGAATCCACCAAAATTATATATGCCGTTAAATGCCTTTTCCTGTGTGGTGAGCATTATTTTTTTATGGAAGAGAGGTAGATATTTTTTCAATGCTTCCATATTATCTCCATGGGCATGTATTATTACAATGCATCCCTTTTCATTTGCCCTGATAATATCCCCAACATTTCCATCCAGATCGGTTGTGATTATATGGGGAATGATTTTATGTTTTAACAATATGCTTGTGGCTTCATCCGCAGCAATTATAGTTCCTTCTACCTCCTCCATTTCATCTTCAAGATTTTCACCTGCGCCACATACACTTACAATCCTGCCCTTTATAATATTCTTTAAATCTTCAACAGATATGGTGCTTTTTGCAATTTTAATGGCAGCCTCAGCCGCTTTCCTATCCTTCTCCCTGCTGAACCCAAATTCCCTCAGAATTTCTTCATAGAACGGCTCCCATTCATACCATTCCATTTTATTCCCATTCTATGGTGGCTGGCGGTTTGTTGGAGATGTCATAGACAACGCGATTCACCTCCTCTATTTCATTGGTTATTCTTGTCGCCATTTTTTCAAGCAGATCATGGGGAAGTTTTGAATAGGCGGCGGTCATGGCATCTATGGAATCAACACTTCTTATGGCTATGGTATAACCATAAGCCCTTATATCTCCTCTTACACCGACACTTCTTGCAGGAAGCAAAACAGCAAAATACTGCCATGGCTTATCTATCCTCCCATCCTTCCATGCTTTATCTATTTCCTCCTCCACTATGGCGCATGCCTCTCTTACTATATTCACTTTCTCTTCATCTATCTCCCCCAGCACCCTCACCGCAAGCCCCGGACCTGGAAATGGTTGTCTTTCAGCTACCTCAAGGTTCAGATATCTCGCCACCTTCCTTACCTCATCTTTATATAAATCCCGCAGGGGCTCCACCACTGTGAGTCGAATGTTCTCTGGCAGTCCTCCAACATTGTGATGACTCTTTATTGTATCTCTCAGCCCTCCTCCACTCTCTATCCAGTCAGGGGCTATTGTTCCCTGTATGAGATATTCCGCCCTTTCCTCCCCTGCTACCTTCTCGAAAATTCTTATGAATTTTTCTCCTATTATCTTTCTCTTTTCCTCAGGATTTGCAACACCCTTCAATGCATCTAGGAATTCCCTGCCTGCATCCACAAATCGAAAGTTGAGATTCATTTTCTGGTAGAGATTTTTCACAAACTCGCTCTCTCCTTTCCTCATTAAACCTGTGTCAACGTAAACTGCCACCAGATTTTTTCCCAGGGCAATGCTTCCAATTTTTGCAGCAACGCTTGAATCAACTCCTCCTGAAACGGCAATTATTGCCTTCCCCTTCACCTCCTTTCTCAACTTTTCCACTGCTTCCTCAACGAATTTCTCCGCATCAAACATATTTCTCCCTCATTTTCTGCCTGTATTCCTCCAGTTTTTCCCTCAATCCATCCTCTTTCAATGAGAGAATTTCCACAGCAAGAAGGGCAGCATTATCCCCTCTGTCAAGTCCCACAGCAGCAACAGGTATGCCAGGAGGCATTTGAACAATTGAAAGAATGGCATCCAGATTTATCTTGCCCGAAACGGGTACTCCTATGACCGGCTTGGTGGTATGGGCGGCTATGCTTCCAGGAAGGGCCGCAGCCAATCCGGCAATGGCTATGAAAATGTCGGCATCGCTGGAGGCAATTTCCTTTATTTTTTCAGGTGTTCTGTGGGCGGAGGCGAAAATGACTTCATAATCCACTCCAAAATTTTCCAGAATTTTGATTGCTTTTTTTCCAATTTCTTCATCACTTTTTGAACCCATCACAATTGCAACTTTCATGTGAATTAATGCAGGAGAGAAATAAAAAATTTCTTCTCATTCGTTTATATCATATTCCACCACTATCTCTCCCGTTTCCTCATCTATAACACGTCTTTTTGTGCCTTTAGCAAGGAGGCGATATCCCATGTAATATCCTTTGTCCTCCCATTCATCATTCATTGGGGAATATCTTAAACAAGTTTTTAAATTTTGCTTTCGTAGAGCAAAATTGTTCTGGCAGAACAATATATCATATCTTATGAATGGCGTTATACATTCAATTTTTTTAAATTCATGTGCTGGAATGTTTCAGATTCCTTCAATTATTTAAGAAAAAGCAGGGAAAATATTTTAATAAAAAATCCATTCTGTTTTTGAGCCCCGGTGGTGTAGCGGTTATCATGCGGGCCTGTCGAAGAGCCCTTTTTCGAAAAAGGGGCTTTACCAAAACTGCAGAAAGCCCGCGACCCGAGTTCAAATCTCGGCCGGGGCGCCTTCTCCTCAATATTAAATAATATTTTCCATTTACCAATGTGGATGTGGGGAAATTCGTTTTGAAGAACAGGAAAAAAGGCATGGTGTTAATTCTCATTATAACAATCATTTTCCTTTCCATCATTTATTTTAAAGGCATAGACTATCAATTCGACGAAAAGGGATTTTTTCCAGAAAATGAAGTGGTGAAAACAAATGAGAGAATAAGAAATGAATACACAAATGAATATTTAGTCCCCCTACTTGTGATATCCAAGGATGGCAATATTTTGAATAAAGATGACCTTATAGAAATTCTACAGGTGGAGGAGAAAATATATGTAGCCATGAATGTAACTCCATTGAGTATAGCAGATGTTATTTCTTCCTCATTTCTTTCCCTCAACAATATTTCAGATCAGAGTTATGAAAATAAAATAAAGATGATGAATATTGTGAAAAATGAGGATATACAGAAATTAATCCAGTTTCCATTTTTTCCAAAAAAATATATTTCCCTCCTCCTTTCCAAGGATTTTAATGGGAAAGATGCAAATGCAACTATAATAAGCATTTTGCTGAATGGCTCGCTTTTGGAAAATGAGGAAAGAGCCACAGAAAATGAGAGTATTATATATGAAATTGCAGAAGGAGAGCATGGAAATATAAAAATATCTGTTCTGGGTGGCGCTACCATAATAGACAGGATAATGAAAGAGAATACCCGCTCCCTCTCCATCCTCCTCCCTCTTTCCTTCCTTTTGCTTATAGCAGTTCTTGTTTTCATATACAGAAATTTGAAGGATGTGTTGATGAGTCTCATGGGTTTATGCCTGGTAATAATATGGATGATTGGACTGGGCTCTTTGCTGAACTATTCCTTTGACCCCCTCATAACTTCCATTCCCGTTCTCATGGTGGGGCTTGGCATTGACTACAGCATCCATATAAAGAAAAGGATGGACGAGGAGGAAAATGAAAGAAGGGCGATAAACAGCATATTTCTTTCCCTCCTTCTCTCCGCCATAACAACATCCATAGCCTTTCTTTCCAATATTTCCTCTTCCATTCCCACCCTCCAGCACTTCGGAATAATGAGTTCCTTTGCCATACTTTCCTGCCTTTTCATAATGCTTTTTTTGATGTCATACAGGACAAGCAACAAAAGAAAGGACAAAAAAATAGCAAAAAGGGTTGCCACCTATGTAAACAAATTCAGGAAGGGGATAGTGATATCTGCCATCCTCATCACCATACTCCTTTCATATTCAGCCACCACCATAAGGGCTGAGTTCAATATAACAAATTTTCTTCCAGAGAAAATGGAGATTTCACAGGATATAAAGTATTTGATAAATAACTTCGAGGCGGCGGAAGGGGAGGAGGCGGTCATTGTTATCCATGGAAATATAACAGATCCTGAAATGCTTTTGAAAATCCATGAAGTGGAGAAGAATGTGGAGGATGATAAATATGTGGCAGAATATGGAGTTACATCAATAATTTCATTAATGCAGGATTATGCCACAAAAACATTATATGATATAAGATATAATGAAACCTTTGAAAAGAAATATGAATTATATTTTGAAAATGGATTGCCCAGAGAAAATACAGAATGGAGGGAAATAAAAGAGTTGTATGATTTACTCTATACCATTTCTCCTTCAGATATCAGAAGAATTCTCCATGCGGGAGATGGATATGATGAAACTTTGATCAGGATAAGTACCAATACAGGTAAGGAGGAGAAAAATGTAACATTTCTTTACAATGAACTCAGAAATGATGCAAAATATATTCCTGGTGCAATTGTAAGCGGAGGGATAATAACGGGCTATGTGGTTCTCAAGGCATTGAGAAACAGTCAGATGGAATCCCTTTCGATAACTCTGTTTCTCTCCTTTTTTATTCTCACCCTTGTTTTCTACAGGATTGGAAAATCTCTTTCAATCGGAATAATTTCCACCATTCCAGTAATTTTCTCTGCCATATGGATAATAGGGACAATGGCGATACTTGACATTCCCCTCACCATAACAACAATAACCGTTGCCTCCCTTGCGGTGGGGCTTGGCATTGATTATAGCATTCATATGACCCACAGGTTCATTGAGGAAAGAGGTGCAGAGAGAGTGATGAGATCCACGGGTTCTGCTCTTTTAGGCTCTGCCCTCACCACCATTGCCGCCTTTGGTTTGCTTTCCCTTTCTTTCCTTCCTCCTCTCAAAATGTTTGGTATTTCAATTTCCATAGCCATATTCTATTCCTTCATTTCCTGCGTTTTTATTCTGCCTGCAATCCTTGAAATACGACAATCATCTAAGTTCTTCCAGTAACTTCCCATTTCTAACAGAATAGATGGATGCGAGGGTGAGAACTGCTGCAACACATGCAATGGCGAGCATCACAAGAACCATTATTATAAACTGAGTTATCATTTCATATTCCATTAAAAATATTGGAATGCCTCCCATAATAAGGGCTATTGTTGCCTCTGCAAGAGATGGTGTTTTTCTGATGAGTGCAATCTTTATTGCTCTCAATCCGCTCTTTGTTTTTATTTCATCCCTTACCCTCTCCGTTATATGAACGGCAAAATCTATCCCTACTCCTATTACGATAGATGATACGGTCATGGTGGATATGTTGAGGGGTATATGGAGGAGGACAAAAATCCCGGGCTGCCACACCAGAAGTAATATGATGGGTATCATTGTAAATGAAGCATATCTGAAGGAGCGGAATACAAGGAGGAGGCATAAATACACCAGTATGAGGGAGATGAACATGAATCTCAACTGCTGATCCATGAGTATCTGATTCAATTCCACTGTAATGGCAGCCAGCCCCGCCAGCCGCGATATGTTGGCATTCCCCCCCAATTCTTTATTATACTGGTTTATAATCTGATTTACAGATGCTACCTCTCTTTTTGTTCTATCCAGAGGCATTATGGGCATCTCAACATATATGAGAGTTTTGTCATATCTGTATTTATTCGTTTTTTCATCTTTGGTGAGCATCATCACTTTATATTTTTCGGGCAATTCACTTACTATACGCTCAACATCCTCCTTTGTCCTGGGAATTCTTCCGCCATTCATTCTTTTTATGACATCCACTATGGAATAGGCTGAAGTGTTTTCCACCCCTGTATTTATTATCTTTTCCATCTCATCCAGTTTTTCAAGTATTGACGGCTCAAGCAACCCCTCTGAAGAGGTGTTCACAAGAATAACACCTGACTGCCCCGCATGGAACTTCTCTGAATATTCCATCATTTTTTTGTAACTCTCCATTTTCTGAGGCATCATTTCCCATACGGAGGTTTTTGTTGATATACTGGGGAATGCAGCCAGTGAAACAAGAGATACGGCAAGAAGTAACATGATAATCTGTTTTCTATGCCTTGTAAGGTTTGCCAGAGAACTCCATTTCAATTCCACTCCATGTGTGGGAGGAAAGGCAAGAAGGAGGGAGGGAATCAATATCATGGCGGATATGAAACAGTAAAGGACACCTATCACAAAAGCAAGCCCCATATTGGCTATGGGAGGCATATCTGATGTTGTTAAAGAAGCAAAACCCACAACAGTTGTTATGGCTGAAAGAAATACCGCCCTTCCAGTCGTGCTTATCATTTTCTTTACTGCTTTTTCCTTCCCTTTTTTCATCATTTCAATGAAATAGTTTATCATGTGGAGGGAATAGGAGATTCCCAGAGCACCAAGCAGGGGAAGAACTGCGATAGCGGTGGGGGCAAACTTGACAGGCATCAATCCCATGGTTCCAAAGGTGAGGGCTATGGAGTAAAGAACAGGAGTTATTGCTATTATGGAAGTTTTAGGGTCTCTATGAAAGGCATATATTATGAGGAGGAGGGCAGCCAAAGAGATGATGCCAACTGTATAAATCTTATTCATTATCCAGTCCACCGTTTCTTTATAGAGAGTAATCATTCCAGTTGGATGTGCTTTTATAGTCTGGGTAGATGTGGAAAGAGGATAAACCTTTTCATTCAGCAGGGTATCCACATCAGCATCTTTGGTTGTGGTAACTATTATAATCCCTCTTTTGTAATCATGGGAAATCATCTGGTATTTTATTTCATCGGGTATCTGACTTACTAAGAAATTTACATAATACTGATTATTGGGTATCTCATCTTTTCTCAGAATGGTAATGGGAAAGTTGGCATTTATATCCCTTACCAGAGAGGCTATACTTGCTGTATAAGCAACATCATCTTTATTTCCTTCTTCAGGATTGAGAGTGTTTTCTATGCTTTCCAGTTCTTTAAGGGAGGAAATATCTGTTATGTTATCTGCTTCAGTATATATCATGAGGGAATCAATGGGCCAGTAACTTCTTATTTTATTCAAAAGAATAACACTGGGCTGGTTGCTTGGCATATATACCTCTATATCTGATGTTATTGTAACATGGATGGCTTGGGATGCTATGATTAGAGTCATAACTGTGAAAAGAAATATTGTAACTTTTGGTCTTTTAAGCAATAAGTCATACTGCATGCAAATCCCTTTTCCCTTATATTTATTGTTTCTATTTAAAATTACCTGATTTTCTCCTTAATAGAACCAATAGAATTGCCATTGCCACCAGAATAATCCCAAATCCTGGTGTGTTGCCGCCCGCCGCCTTCACTTCTATGGTTATTTTTTCATGGTCTTCATCTCCATAATTGTCCATTACGGTAAGAGTAACGGTATAGGTGCCTTCCTTGGTATATATATGGGATGGACTCTGCTGTGTGCTGTTTTTTCCATCACCAAAATCCCAGTAATAAGAGATTATTTGCCCGTCTATATCGCTGCTTTTGCTCTCGAAAAGTATCTTCGTTCCCACCTTCGGTTCCTTTGGGGAATAATCTATGCCAGCAGAGGGGGGTATATTTTCCTTACCCTCATATTTGTAGTCCACAAGTTGCACTATCAGACTCTGTCCCTCACCACTAATACGCCACTGGTCGACCATTCCCTTGTCTCCATTCCAGAACATGTATGTATTGTTGAGGGCTATAACCTCTCCAAATGGATTGTAGTTGGATTTTATTATGTAAACGTTGCCATCTTTATTGGTGCATTTAAAGGAAAAGGTTACTTCCCCGCCTGTCTTATATTCCTGATAGTAAAGGGTGGCATAGGAACTTGCCTCCCATTCCTCCCCTTTTTCCACAGGAAAATTCATGAAATCAAGGGGTGGGTTGTATTCTGCCTTCACATTTAACTCTCCTCCAGGTGAAAATCCCAGGATTTGGGAGAGGGGGATGTTGGTGGATAAATTTATTATGGCAAAATTTTCATTACTCACCACCGAAAGATTTTTTGTGGTGAAATATATGGTCCCTGTTATTTTAAAATCAAAAGTTCCTTTCAAATCCAAATTTTCTTCCTTTCCAGTGACAGGATTTATTATGGTTCCTTTTACAGAAAAATCTCCTGGCAGGGTTGCATTAAGAGATGTTCTATAACATCCCATCTCCTTTCCTCCAACATTCTTTACTTCCACACCCTCCACCTTTATGAGAAATTCCACATCGTTTGAATCGATGGTTACATCAAGTGTATAATTGCCATAATCGAATGGTTGATGCACGTGATAACTTCCTTTATATGTCCAGTAATCCCCAACACTCCAGTTGGGTTTTTCCAGGGCTGCATTTGCGTATGGAAGAAAGAGCAGAAGTGCACATATCAACACATACTGAAACTTCATATTGCCTTATACATCGGTGAATATAAATTTTTTTGCATCAATATCATGCCTTTCAGAAATTTCTCCAGCAATGTTTTTCATCATGGCATTTTCCACATCATCATCATTTGCCAGAACCCACATCAATTTTATCCATGCCACTTCCGGAAGCATGTCATGCCCCGAAATAACGCCTGCCTTCATCAACTTCCTTCCCGTGGAATATACATTCATATTAACCCTCCCCCACAGGCATTGAGTTGTTATTACAACAGGAACACCATTTTTAGCCAGTTTCTTTATTGAAGGAATGAGATGATTCCCCACATGCCCCAGTCCAGTGCCTGCTATGACAACACCTTTTTTCCCCTCCACCATTTTTTCAAAATCCTCCTTTTTCATTCCCGGATGATAATATACAAGGGCAACCTCTTTTTCCAGTGCAGTTTTTATAACCAATCCACTCCTTTTCCTTTTGTTATATTCTCCCGTAAAGATTATTTTATCTCCTTCAACCTTCCCGATGGGGCGAGCATTTACAGAAAGGAATGCATCTCTCCTGGATGAATGCATTTTCCTTACCTTTGTTCCTCTATGTATAAATGCACTTTTGGAAGAAATGCTGCTGTGCATCACCACAACAACCTCTCCAATATCCGTTAAAGCCACTCTCACCGAAGCCATGAGATTAAAGAAGGCATCACTGCTCGGTCTATCAGAGGAGCGCTGACTGCCCACGAATACAACAGGGGCGGGCAGATTCTGGAGCATAAATGAAAGGGCGGCGGAGGAATAAGCCATGGTGTCGGTTCCATGGGCTATGACAACGGGCTTCCCATTCTTGAGATATTTTCCTGCCCTTTTTGCCATTCTCTGCCAGTCCTGTGGAGTGATATTTTCACTTAGTTTTTGTGAAAGGACATCTGCCTCCACATTGCATAGTTGAAAAACTTCCGGGGCTGCAAATGCCAGTTCCTCGGCGGTGGCGGTGGGATGGACTGCGCCTGTTTCGTAATCAACATAACTGGCTATTGTTCCCCCTGTTCCTATAAGGGCTATTGTCGGTTTGTTTCTGTCATGGGTAATGGAAGGCATTTTTCTTTCCATCCTTTTTCCTTTCCTCAAAATTTTTACCTCGCATTTCCTGACATCCACACCCATGTTATATCCACTCGGAAGTTTTATCACCAATATGTTTTTATCACTGAATATGTGATGGGGCATCACAATTCCTCTATATACTTTCCCTCCCTTTTTTATTTCAACCTCATCTCCTGCTTCAATCATTAAAAGTTAAATACGAGTTTGTATATAAGCACTGCCAAGTTAGCCCCGTGGTGTAGTGGTCAAGCATGTGGGACTTTGGTGGGAGAATATACCCCATGAAAGAGGTCCCGAAGGTATCCCACGACGGCAGTTCGAATCTGCCCGGGGCTATGTGCTCCCGTGGTGTAGCCCGGCCAATCATTTCGGCCTTTCGAGGAACCCCTTTCTTG
>CAZTWM010000029.1:0-10691 GCA_964617935.1 uncultured Thermoplasmatales archaeon
GAATTTTCCAGAGTGTAAAATATAAAAAATTTAAACCGAATTCTTCGGACTTTAGTTTTTAACCGCGCATCCAGAACAATTTTTGAACAGGGAGTAAAGGATTCCTTTACCAATCACCTCTCCCGCATTTCTTCTATGAGCCATTTTGCCGTCATTCTTATGGCATCATTGCTAGTATATCTGGGACTCCATCCCATTTCTTTCAATTTTGAAATGTCAAGTTTCATGTATTTCACATCACCTTTCCATCCTCTGCCATCTATTCCGCCCGTAAATTTATATTCGGGCTTCAATCCCATTTCCTCACTTACAATATCTGCTATTGTCTTCACATCCGTCCAGTCCTCGGAGCCAATATTATATATCTCCACCCTTTCCCTTGCTCTTTCAAACCCAAAAAGCATGGCATCTATGCAGTCCTCTATATAAAGATAGGATTTTTTTTGTGTTCCATCTCCCAGAATTTCAAGTTGGTTGGGCGAGGCTCTCAACTTTTTTATGAAATCATATATCACACCATGGGTGCTTCTGGGTCCCACCACATTTGCAAATCTGTAAATCATGGCTTCCATGTCGAATGTATGACAGTAGGAAGAAATAAGGGCTTCAGAGGCAAGTTTGGAGGCGCCATAAATGGAAATAGGGATAAGAGGACCATAGTTCTCTGGTGTCGGGATTATGTCTGCCTCCCCATAAACGGTGGATGAAGAAGTGAATGCAATTTTATCTACGCCCTTCTCCCTCATCTCTTCCAGAAGATTATAGGTGGCAACAATATTATTATCAAAATGGGTTTTCGTATTTGTTGCCCCGCTTCTCACATCAGGGTTGGCAGCAAGGTGAAAGACGGCGTGGCAGTCGTCTATGGCTTTCTCTATATCTTCCCTATTGAGTAAATCCCCTTCCACCATTTCAATCCTTTCCATATTATGTTCTATAAATTCTCTTCTGCCTGAAGAAAAATTATCAAGGCAAACAACTTCATTTCCCCTGAAGAGTAAAGCATCTATTAAATGACTCCCTATGAAACCCGCGCCCCCAGTTACCAGAACTTTCATGAAGGAAAATGTTTTTGGTATAAAAATTCTTTTGGATAAAACATTTTCCAGGAATATTATTTTGAATGTCTATAGAATACTGTTTAAAAAATTCAGCAGCCCTTCCCACCATAAAATCCATAATGTGGTGGTGATTATTGAACCCACAAGAACAATAAAAACAGTCTTCTTTGCCCTCACACCAAGTAAACGAGAAAGTATGGGTGTGCTTATTCCTCCTGTGCCCTGAAAGGGAATTATCATGAAAAGGAGTAAACTCAGGGTGAGTAACCTTTTCTTTTCGAACTTTTTCGCCTTTTTCTGCAGCCATGCATATCCTCTGTCCAGAAATGGAATATGGGTTATGATGAGTTCTGCAAACCACCAGTTATACGCAATTATGGAAGCACTTATCACATCCATTATTATTATGGTACTCCATACCACCCATGATGGGATGCCGGAGGCAAGCATGGCTGGTATGATACTCTCTTTCCCAGCAGGAGGAAAAAGATAAGCAATAACGAACACCCCATACTTTCCTGCAAGCGAGGATGGAAGGTAATCAAGGACAAAAACAAAATAAAATGCTATGGTAAGAAATGGAGTGACAAATGTTAAGAATTTATAGAGGTAGGCAAGATTTGTCCTTATTCTGTAAATCTGGTCATATGCATCATTTATTATTTTTTGAATTTTCATTTTCCCCCCTTTTCATTTCTTCATATGCCCTATCGATTATATTTTTAAGTGTTTGATAAACCTCTTCAAGAGTGACTTCCTTTCCCGTTATTTTTGAAAGGAGAGAAGCCAGCCTGCTGGCTGTCCGTGCGAAAATTAACCAGAATGCAAATAACATCCCCCAGGTGAAGGCGAGCAGGGCTGTGAGTGTCAGCAAAGTGTAATTCATTTAACCCATTATGAAAATGGATATAAATAAATATTTCCTATTCTCGCGAATTATAAACCTCTGGGAATTGAAACGGGCAAAGGATGCAAAATAATGGGAAATGTTCCAGATGTTATTCCTTACAATCTCAACAAAAGAAAATTCTTTTAACCCTTTTTAATTTAACAGCATGAAAAAAATTGCCATTGCCATCATAGTCATACTGGTTATGGTGGGTTTTTCACAGGCAAGTATGGATAAGAAAAAACCTTCCAGTTATGATGAATTGGTTTCATGGTATATGTCGCTGGAAGAGAAGTATCCTGAATACATGGAAATTTTTAAGGCAAATGAGATGTATGGACTTGGAAAGGTAGATGGAGGATATGATCTCTATTATGTTCGCATAACCAATGAAAGTAATGGATTTCTGAAACCAGAAGTCCTTTTCCTGGGAAGCCCTCATGGAGATGAGACAGTTGGCACAATAGGGCTTTACTGGACTGCAAAGTGGATGATGGAAGAAATGGAAAAGGGAAATCCATGGATAAAATGGTTGCTTGACCACAGAGAAATATATATTGAGGTTTCACACAACCCCTATGGATTTGACCATCGTCAGAGATGGGATGCCAATGACTGGGATTTGAACAGGGAAGCAGATTATGATTTTCGGGGGATAAATTCAGAACTGTGGGGGAGTGTTAATGGCAGAACTCTCTACAATTTCATAAATCATCATGCCATAAGGGTTGGAACTGACTTTCATGGAGGGGCAAGGATGCTCCTTTATCCATGGTCATCGACGCATGCTGACATAAAGGCAAAGAGTCCTTTCAGCAACAAGGAATATTCCTATGCCCCTCCCGACTTCTATTTCTATCATGCTGCCTGCCTGCGGCTTGGCGATTACATGGGGAATTTTGGAGGGGATTTGAATGAAAATAATATAGGAACCATTCCAACAACTGTGGGATACAGGGCTCCGGGATGTATAGCAGCATGGGCTTATGGAGGAAATGTTGCAAGATGCCCGGCGGAGGATGAATTTGTCAATGATGAAATTTATGGAAATTATGATGGATGCGGGATTTTATGGATTTCTCCAGAAATGTCAAAAATAAAGGATCCAAGTGAATGGCAGTTTGGTGATGAGGAAAAGGGATATATTGCTGAGGTGATAAGATATGTTCTGCATCAAACAGATATTGCACAGCCATATATAAGATGGGCATATCCTGAGAATAATTCCTTCGTCTCTCAAGAACTTAAAGTTGGATGGCAGGTATATGGATGCCTTAATGTTGATGAAACTTATATGGTGTACTCATTCTCCTCCAACATCTCCAATGGCATTAAAGGAGAGGTTCATGATGAATATGATGGAGGGTATAGAGGCGGAACATACTGGGATGGGAAGATATGGGAAGAAACAATTCCTTTACCTGAAGGCGTGACAGATGTGTATATCGTTGCCTATGCCAGAGTGGACAGCATATATTCCAATATAGTTGCCCCTGATGTTTATAAAAATTCATATTTGAGGATAATCCAGGAAAGAACAAATGAAAGTTACAGGGAAGTTATTAACACATCTGATGGTGTCGAAGTGATAGAGGGACATAGATGGTGGAAGTCGCCGCTCCTTCACGTAAAAATTGGAGGGATTCTGCAACCTGAGAAAGGAGGATTATACATAATGGGAAAAGAAATAATGAAACTGCCATTGAAACAAGCTATAATACTTGGAAGAATGAATGTTGTGGTAAGCGGGAACTATAAAAAGGTTGAATTTTATGTGGATGGAAAATTGGAGCATGAGGATAATGAAGCACCCTTCACATGGGAACTTTCCAAAATGGCTGGAAGACATACAATAAAGGCAAAAATGTTTTATGATGGAAAAAGCGCAGAGGATGAGGTAAAGATAATAATTTTTGCCACATAAAGCCTATTAATAACTCATGCGTAAACTAAGGAAGAGAAAAATTAAAAAATGGAAAGGCAAAATAAATATATACAAAATTGTTTTATCATCATGAAAAAACAAAAGTCCATTGGTAATAAATATAGCACAATTTCAATTCCAAAGGAATTGCATGAGGAAATAGAGGAATTGATAACAAAAAATCCTGGGCTTGGCTATACAAGTGTTGCTGAACTCTGCAAGGAAGCAATAAGACTGAGACTTTCCGAGATAAAAATGGAGAAGCAGGAAGGATATGTTTCCCAGAGAGAGGTGGAGGAACTCCTGGAACTCATGGAAAGAAATCTGAGGAGGAGAAAATGAAACTGGAAATAAAGATAGAGGGCGAAAATATAATGGAAATAATACAGGAAATCAAGAAGATGATGGAAAACAACAGGGAGGAATTAAGAGACCTGTTAAAATTTTTGGCTAAGGAAACAATAGAGGCTATAGAGGATAGCAGCATTCTCGATAAAGGGGCTGAGCTCTACATAAACATAAACAGGGCGATAAATTATAGATATAAGAAGGGACCAAAGTAAATCATGCTGGCGGAGTGCGCAGCAGATTTTCATGGAAAAAAGGAAAGATACATAAATTTCATAGATGTCTTCAGGGAATATCAACCTGACATTGTCATACTGGCGGGCGATTTGGGAAAGGTGGAAAAAAAAATTTTTGATGAGATAGAGGTGCCAGTATATGTCGTTCATGGTAATATGGATGGCACACTGAGTGAATTAAGGGATAGTGTGGAGTTTATTGACGGAAGGATTATGGAGCATGGTGGAATAAAATTTATGGGGATAGGAAATGTTTTTCCAGAAAGTGTTGAAGAAAAGGTGGATGTGGTGGTATCTCATGTACCCCCATACAGAACAAAGGATAGAACATTTATAGGAACTCATATAGGAAGCAAGTGGCTCAGAGCCTTTATGGAGGAGAGAAAGCCATCATATATAATATGCGGACATGTCCATGAGGATGCAGGATATGAAAAATTTGGAGAAAGTTATATTGTCAATTGCAGTGTTGGAAAAAGAGGAATGGCAACACTCATAGAATTTGAAGAGGAGAAAATAGAAATGATTGGTTATTTGTAATGCCTTATTTTTACAGCCTCTCCATGCTCGCTTTCCACCATCTCCTCTCCATTCATCCTTGATATGCCTACCCCTCTTAATTCATCCCCATGGAATACTGTTACTTCATCCCCCACCCTTATTTCATCACATGCATCCTTCACTCCGACAGCAAAAACACTTCCCTTCGGGAAAAAATTGTCTATCTCAACCCAGTAACGCCTGCCCATTTTTTTTCCACCAGGAAAAGTAAGGACAAACATTCCTCTTGACATTGAAAAGGAAGCCATCTGTTTCTCTTCATAATATATTCTATATTCTGGAAATTTACCCCTTATTCTGCATCCCTGGAGAAAATGTCTGGCTGTTTCCTTACCAAACTGGTACCCAAGCATTGCCATTACATCATCGCGCTTCCTTATGGTATGCCCCACTCTTTCAAATTCATTTGCCATCCTAACTGCTTTCTCCAGTTCTTCTAAAGATTCAGACGATGTTGGGTGATCATGGCATGTGGAAAGGGCATCTATGTCCAGATGTGATGCTATCTCTGGAGGGAGATGATTTATTATCACATCATATTGATTCCTTTCCAGATAGGAACGAAGCATTTCATTCAGCATTTCCACCTCTTCCCCGTCCCAGTATCCTGTAACAGATATATCATAATGGGCAGCAGGATATGTATATTCCAGTTCTCTCGGAACTATCCCCAGAGGGGAGGTAATCATCACTTCATGAATAACATAATGATTGGAAACATTCGCCATAACTCTGCGGAAAAGGCGGTGGGAGCGGGAGAGGGAATATGGCTTTCTGGAAGAGCAGGGAAGGAGGAGCAAAATTTTGGTGCATTCCGGCTTTTCATATCTTTCCAATATTCTCTCTCTAAATCTTTTAACATCGGGTCTGTTAAGGGAATATGGAGAGGCAATTATTTTTCCACCTGTAACGGGATATCTTTTTTCCTGGAACTGATAATGCAAAGAATCAAACAACCTTATTATGGAGGCAAATTTTGCATCAAAATGGCATCTGGATTCTACAAGGTGGCGGAGTGTTCTGTTTTTTATGGCATTTCTCACCTTTATCATTTCGCTCTGTAATACATTGTAATTGTGTGATAGAAGGTCTTCATATCCCTCTATTCCTTTCACACATGCATTGCAACTGCAAGGGAGTTCATCCATTTCATCCAGGTGCTTTTCTTCTTCAGGCGTAAAATAGATTCCTTTCCTTGTTTTGAGAACAACATCTATAGAATCAAAGAGGTCTATGCCAGAGTATGCCAGAAGTGGAAGATTTACAGGATTTGCCACTCCTGGAGCATATAAAAGGGAGTAACCTATCCTTCTCCTTATCTCCACCATTGCATTTACAAAATCTCTTGGATTATGAAATAATTCCCGCGAATTCGCCATCACATTTATGAAACCCTTTCTGTATCCTCCTTTTGCAGAAACAATGCTCAAAACATCAAAATATTTTTTATTCATCTCATATGCCCTGTTGTGAATTTCTTCGGGAAATGAATATGGATATAAAAGGGCTGGAGGGATGCATATCCTGCATTCTTCGGGGTAAAAAAAACTTCCTCCTCCTTTTATGCCATCCCCCAGTTTGATTTCTGCAAAAGAGGGGGGAGAAATGCGGGGAGAAGAATACCAGAGTATGTTGGGAATGCCTATTATTTTCCCTTCTATCTCCAGTTCCCCCGCCCTTGTGTTACAGTCCCTTACCTTTACCTCAAATCTCACAATGGTTTAATGGCTTTTCATTAATTAACCTTTCATCATTTTCCTGTTGACCCAGTATTCTGGCTCCATTCCATCCAGAACCTTTAATATCTGCTCCGCGCATATGACACCAGCCCTTATCTGCCCTTCCTTTGTTGATGCTCCTAAATGGGGTGTGAAGACAACATTGTCCAGTTCCCTCAGTTTTCCGGTGTATGGCTCTTCCTCATACACATCAAGGGCTGCGCCTGCTATCCTTCCATTTTTGAGAGCATTGTACAAAGCATCCTCATCTATTATCCCGCCACGGGCACAGTTTATTATATAAGCATTCTTTTTCATCATTTCAAATTGTGGCGTAGAAATCATATGTCTTGTTTTTTCTATAAGAGGGACGTGGAGTGTTACGAAATCGGCGTTTTTCAGTATTTCTTCCATACTGGAAGGAATGGCACCCCCTCTTTTTATCTCCTCATCAGAAAGCAGGGGGTCATAAGCCATGCATTCCATTCCCATGGCGAGGGCGAGTCTGCAAACCTCTCTCCCTATTCTTCCAAATCCTATTATGCCGAGTTTTTTACCCTGCAACTCTATGCCCTTCAACTTCTTCTTTTCCCATTTACCCTCCCTAATACTTCTATCCGCATATGGAATGTGCCTTGCAAGACATAACATATGTCCTATGGTGAGTTCAGCCACAGAGCGGGTGGAACCTCCTGGAGAATTAACCACATATATTCCTTTCCTGCTCGCTGCCTCCACGTCTATGTTGTCCACACCTATGCCTGCCCTCCCTATTACTTTAAGGTTGTCAGCCCTCTCTATTATATCTGCTGTAACCTTTGTTCCACTCCTTACCATAAGGGCATCATATTTTCCTATTTCATTTGCCAGTTCCTCTCCCCTCAATTCCTGGAATTTCACTTCATGTTTTTCCTTCAACAAATCCATGGCTTCCTCCGCCACCTCATCCGTAATGAGTATTTTCATTTTAACACCTCAGATGTAATACCTTTTTATCTTAAATTTCTTGCCCTTCCGAGATTCAATCCATTGAGGAGGTATATCTCTGCATTTTCCATATCCATCATCTTTCCCATCACACCTTCAATCCTTTCGCGGTTGACGGCAACCCCTCCGCACAAAGGGTTGAATGCCGGCATTATTATGAATTCCATATTTTCATTTCCTTCTGGATATCTTCTTTTGAACTCATTCTTCAAAAATTTCCCCCTCACCCAGCATGGATGAATATAACTGTAGCCAACTCTTGTTGAAATTCTAACAAAAGGATGGATATGTCCCATTATCAGGGAATCTGCCCTCATTATTTCCTCATCTCCCCAGGAATGCCCATGAAGCAGGGCAATGTCTCCAAGCAATATACCCCTTGCCCCATATATTTTGGCATATTTACTCCTCAACCTCCCGTCATGATTTCCTTTAACAATCCATATCTCTGCCTCTTCATGCATTTCCCTTAAAAATTTTGAAACCTCCCTCCTTTCAATTTCACTTTCTTCCTTTCCCCCTATCACATGCTTGATGTCTCCAACAACTATAAATTTCTCAGCATTGTGTTCATGAAGGAGCTTCATGCATCTATCAATAAGATTTTCGGTTTGCATGGCAATGTTCACTCCCTGCATTCTATATTCCAGTTCTATTCCTATGTGAAGATCAGCCACCACTATCGCCCTTTCTTCTGAAAAGAACAATGCCCTTTCTCCATATATTGGTGTCATCTTCATAGTAATCTCAAAAGGGGTGAGAGAGCCATATTCAGTATGGAATTTATCATGGAAATCCCCCATATGGTGGTGAGGAGGAAGCCACAGCATCTCCCTATTCCCTTTCCCAGATTTACCATACCAAAAATCTCAAAAACAGACGAAATTGCCACCTTTGTGGGAAAACCTATTATGCCCACTGCCACAAGATAGGGAACAATGGCTAAGGAAATAAACAGTGCATTCCCTATATTTATTTCTCTCAGGGCAAACAGATTCAGCCCAAAAATCCTTTCCAGTTCTCCATTCCATAGATAGAAGGAGATGGCAAAAAAGAGAATGGGCACAACTATGGAGAAACCCATAAAAATTTTATCTTTCTCTACCATAATATTCTTCTTAAAGAACAGGGAGATTATAAAAATGGAGATGGCAGCAATCCATAAAATTATAACCTTAATCGGAAATATGAATATTCTATCCCCTTTTTCATAAAATTCCCCGTCAATAGCTAAGAGGTATCCCCCTCCTTTAAAAGTCGAAGGAGAAATAAATTTCCCCTCCCCTCTGAAAAATACATAATCTGAAAAATTTCTTTCTTCTCCATTCACCCATATTTTCCCTCCTTCAATAAAAAATAATTTATTAAATTTCAGGGGGAAAACACGACTAAAATCGTTGGGTATGATGGAAGAAAGAAAAGATTTATTTTCACATCCCTCCTTCATGATGAATTCCCCACTTATATTCAGGGATATATTTCCTTCCAGCACTCCATCCACATTTTTATACATTTTCTCTCCATTCTTATAATAGAGAATACATTCAAAAGCATGAAATTGAATGGCGTTTGAAACAATTGCCCCCTTCATGAAAAGAGAGGATGGAGAAACAAAATGAAAACTTCCTTCCATCATCATGCTGCCATTGATGCTTTCCCCTTCAATTGTCAGGAAAGAATTGTATGCATATATCCTTCCCGTCCCATTTCCCTCCATTCCTCCATAAAAATTCAATTCATTGCCTTCATATTTTATTTCATCCATCCTTGCAATCTTTATTCCATGAGGAAAAATGGAAAGAAATGCTGAGAATATAATGATTGATGCAATAATGGAAACAAATGTTATGGTTGAACCCTTCCCCATGTTGGAGTAGAGATCAAAACTTTATATATTTTCCTGAAAATCTTGGTTGAAATAAAAGAGTGATTTTCAATCCTAAATTGAATAAATCTAAAAAGGCAAAGTCTTCCAACAACCAAAAATTCTTTTAAGATTAAAATGATTGGAAAATATGTATGTCAGTGTGGCTGGAGGCGAGAAATGCAGTGAAGAAATATATGAAATGGCAATAGAAGTGGGAAGAAAAATTGCCGATATGGGCGCTGTGCTGGTGACAGGAGGGCGGGGAGGGGTGATGGAGGCAGTTTGCAGGGGCGCCAAAGAAAAGAATGGAGTAACCATAGGAATTCTTCCAGGAGATGACAGGAGGGAGGGGAATGAATATCTTGATTATATCATTATTACAGGGATAGGATATGCAAGAAATGCGATGGTTGCTCTGAATGGAGATATTATGATAGCCATAGATGGACATTATGGGACACTTTCAGAAATAGCATATGCCCTGGAATTCGGAAAACCAGTATATGGATTGATGACATGGGAGATTGGAGTGAAGAATTTCAACAATGTGGAGGAATTGTTCGATGAAATAAAGAAGGATTTGCAGAGGTGATATTTCTATACTTCCATGGCTCTTTCTAGGAGAGCATCTCTTATTATATGGGTGAACATCTCGAAGCCCACTGAGCGGGGGATAACTTTTTTTGCTCCTGCCTCAATCAACTGTTTTGCCTTCCTTGTTCCATAAAAAGCCGTGAAACCATATATTTTGGCATAGGGGTCTAGTTTCATTATCTCTTTTGTTGCCTGGATACCATCCATTATGGGCAAACCTATGTCCATCACCACTATATCAGGCACTTTCCCTTTTTTCATTAACTCTTCATATTTTATTACTCCCTCCGCTCCATTGGAGGCAAAATGGAGTTCCACGTCTATGGTGGAGAGCCATCTGTATATCAAATCCCGGATGAGGTCGTCGTCTTCGACAACCAATACTACAGGTAAGTTTGATAGCATATTGCTATCAATATAGGAAAGGTATATATAAAGGTTTCGTTAAACCGATATTCCTCAAAATGAGTGATAAAATCTCCTCAAAATTTTATTAGGCTTTCTAA